>NZ_JBFUDR010000049.1:0-28611 GCF_056404615.1 Massilia sp. P2_C2
GGCTTGGGCAGGCGTTCGAGCGCCGTGCCCACCTTGTCCGGATCGGGTTCGTTGGCCAGTTTCGTCGCCATGCCGCGCGCCATGCTGCGGGCCGCCTCGAGGTCGAAATGCGGCGCCGGGGTGGGGGGCGGAGGCGTTTGCGGCGCCGGCTCGACGGCATAGGTGTCTTCGGTTGACTGTTTCTTGTCCGGCGCTACCGCGATGACCGGCCGCGGTTTGCGTACGGGTTTCTGCGCACGCGGCACAGGCGCCGCCGGCGTTTCGGCCGGTTTGATTGCCACGGGCGGCGCTGGCGGAGGCGGCGCGGCACGTAGGCGTACGGTCAGGCGTTCCGGCGGCGCGGCGGGCAATGTCGTCGTGGGCTGGCGGTAGATGGYGAGCAGCAGTGCGTGTACTACCAGCGACAGCGCGATGCCTGCCGCGATGCGCGTGGCCTGCCGGCGGTCGGGAAGGGCGGGCTGGAAGCCGCCGTCGATATGATCGATTGCCAACATCATCGTTCACCATGGGGCTGTGAGAAAACCACGAAAGTCACGAAATCCCGTGCTTTCCTTGACCGGGACGGTGCCCGGACGGTATGATGGCCGTCTTCGGAGTGTAGCGCAGCCCGGTAGCGCATCTGGTTTGGGACCAGAGGGTCCAAGGTTCGAATCCTTGTACTCCGACCAGTATAGCAAGAAGGCCGACGAGCGATCGTCGGCCTTTTTATTTGTGCGCGTAGGGTGGGCACCTCGTGCCCACGCGTGACGTTTGCGATATGTTGGCGTTACGCGTGGGCACAGGGGTGCCCACCCTACGTGTCATTCGCTCTTTTTGGCCAGTGCGTAGTGCGTAGGGTGGGCACCTCGTGCCCACGCGAACGTGTCAACCGCCCCTTTTCGCCAGCAACGCGTTGCCTGCCCGGCTCACGCCCTTGCGCCCGAGCTGTTGCGAAATGAACTGCCCCGCATCCACGACGAGATCGAGGTCGATGCCCGTCTCGATGCCCAGCCCATTCAGCATGTAGAGCACATCCTCCGTCGCCACGTTGCCCGTCGCGCCCTTCGCATACGGGCAGCCGCCCAGGCCCGCCACGGACGAGTGAAAGATGGCGACGCCCAGTTCCAGGCTGGCGTAGATGTTGGCCAGCGCCTGTCCGTAGGTGTCGTGGAAATGCCCGGAGATACGGTCCAGCGCGAACGCCCTGGCCGCCGTTTCCATCACGGCCTGCGTCTTGCGCGGCGTCGCCACGCCGATTGTGTCGGCGATGTCGACCTCGTCGCAGCCCAGGTCGCGCATGCGGCCCACGACGTCGGCGACGGCATCCAGCGATACGTCTCCCTGGTACGGGCAGCCGAATGCGCAGCTGATGCTGCCGCGCAGGCGCAGGCCGTTGTCCTTCGCGGCCCGCGCCACGGGTTCGAAGCGGGCGATGGATTCCGCGATCGAGCAGTTGATGTTCCGCTGCGAAAAGGCTTCCGAGGCGGAGCCGAAGATCACGACTTCATCGGCCTGCGCCGCCAGCGCCGCTTCAAAACCCTGCAGGTTCGGCGTCAGCGCGGAATACAGCGTGCCCTGTCGGCGGGCGATGCCGCCCATGACCTCGCCGCTGGTCGCCATCTGCGGCACCCATTTGGGCGACACGAAGGCCGCCGCCTCGATGTTGACGAAACCGGCGCGCGACAGGCGGTCGACCAGTTCGATCTTGACCGCGGCGGATACCGCTTCCTGTTCGTTCTGCAGCCCGTCGCGCGGGCCGACTTCCACGATCTTGACGTGTTTCGGTAGTGATCTGTGCATGGTGTTTCCTAGTAGCCGCGGACGCGGTCGATGACGTCGTCGATCGCCTCGTCCCGTTCGAGCCGCTCGATCTTGGCGGCGATCTGGTGCACCGCCTCCTCGCGCAGGGTGAGGGCGGAGATGTGCGGCGTGATGGTGATGCGCGGCTCGCTCCAGAACGGATGCGGGACCGGCAGCGGTTCGTTGCGGAACACGTCCAGCGTGGCGCCGGCGATGTGGCCGGAGCGGATCAGCGCCAGCAGGTCCGGATCGGCCACCTGGGCGCCGCGCGCCACGTTGATCAGGTACGCGCCCGCCGGCAGGTGCGACAGGCGCGCGCGGTCGAGCAGGTTCGTGGTCTCCGGCGTCAGGGGGAGCATGCAGACGAGCACCCGCGTGCCGGCCAGGAAATCGTCGAGCGACTCCATGCCGGCATGGCATTCGACGCCCGGCAGATCCCGGGGCGAACGGCTCCAGCCGCGCACGGGAAAACCCAGTTGGCGCAGCGCGTGCAGCACGGGCATCCCGAGCTTGCCGAGGCCCAGCACGCCGACCGTGAAATCGGCCTTGCGGCGTTCGGGCAGCGGGTTCCAGATGCCCTGGCGCGCCTGCTGTTCATACTCGTCGAAGCGGCGGAAATAGCGCAGCGTCGCATAGGTCACGTATTCCACCATCTGCTCGGCCATGCCGGCATCGCCCAGGCGGACGATGGGCACGTGCGGCAGCGCGTCGCCGAATTTCAGGATGGCGTCGGCGCCGGCGCCCATCAGGAAGATCGCTTTCACCTGGGTGAGCTGGTCGAGCAGGGACCGCGTCGGTGCCCACAGCACCGCGTAATCGCAGGGGGCGTGCGCCGCCAGCGACATGCCCTCGTGCCACACGACCATCTCGGCGTGCGGCAGGCGGGCGGCAAAATCATGGGCCCACGGCTCGATGGCGGCGTCGCCTCTGTACAGCAGTATCCGCATGTTCGTCTCCTGTAGTGGGATCTCGAAGAACCTACTGCGCGTTGCACTTTTGGTCTGCGATGCTCGCTGTACTCCAGTACAGCTGCGCTTCTCGACCAAAATTGCCGCCGCTCGCTACGGTTCTTCGAGACCCTGTTATGTGCGTTGTTATTCCTGCTTTTACCGCTGCTTATAAAACCGTAGGGTGGGCATTTGAGGCCAGTGGCCTCAAATGAAACGTGCCCACCAATATCTTCACGCCGCTGCCTTGAATGCCAGCAACGGCGCACCATCCGCGACCTGGTCGCCGACCTGGTACAAGACTTCCTCGACCAGGCCGTCGCTCGGCGCGGCAATCGTGTGTTCCATCTTCATCGCTTCCATGATCACGAGCGGCTCACCCTTCCGGACCTGCTGCCCGCTGGACGCGATCACGGCCACCACCTTGCCCGGCATCGGCGCCGTCAGGCGGCCGTCCGCCGTCTCGTGCTCGCCGGCGTGCGCGAGCGGGTCGTTCCAGGCCAGCACGTGATGCATGCCGCCCGTGAATACATGCAGCGCTTCGCCGTCGCGCCGCACCGTGCCCTGGATGGCCTGGCCGTCCAGGCGGATCGCGTAGCGCCCGTCGTGGTGGGACACGAGCGCCAGCGCATGGGTGGCGCCGCCCGCTTCGAGCGTCCACCCATCGGCATGATAAATTATGTAGATTGCATAAACCTTGGCCTGTGTCGTGGCCGCGTACTCGTCGCCGAACGCCAGGCGGCGGCGATACGCGCCGTTCATGCGCCAGCCGTGCGTGCTGGCCCACGGGTCGGCCGGGTTTGTACTCGTCGATGTTTCCGCGGAGACCAGCGCCACCGCGGCCAGCGCCAGCGCGGCCAGGGGCGCCGGTCCGGCGGGCGGGAACAGCGTGGCGGTGTTGCGTTCGATCAGGCCCGTGTCCAGGTCGGCGTGCGCGAATGCATCGCCCTCGACGAGGCGCTTCAGGAACGCGATATTGGTCGCGAGTCCGACGATGTGGAATTCCGATAAAGCCTGCGCCATGCGCGCCAGCGCCTGCGCCCGGTCCGCGCCGCGCACGATCAGTTTCGCGATCATCGGATCGTAGAACGGAGAGATGGCATCGCCCGCGCGCACGCCCGAGTCGATGCGTACGTCACCCAACTCGAACGCGACGTGGGCAGGGGTGTCCATGCATCGCAGCGTGCCGATCGACGGCAGGAAGCCCTTCTCGGGATTCTCGGCATATACGCGCGCCTCGATCGCGTGACCATGGATCGCGAGTTCGTGCTGCTGCTTCGGCAAAGTCTGGCCGGCCGCCACGCGCAGCTGCCATTCGACGAGGTCCGTATCCGTGATCATCTCGGTGACGGGGTGCTCGACCTGCAGCCGCGTATTCATCTCCATGAAGTAGAACGAGCCATCCTGGTTGGCGATGAATTCGACGGTGCCGGCGCCGACATAGCCGACGGCGCGCGCGGCCGCGACGRCGGCTTCGCCCATCGCGGCGCGGCGCTCGGGCGGCATGCCGGGCGCCGGCGCTTCTTCCAGCACCTTCTGGTGGCGGCGCTGCACGGAGCAGTCGCGCTCGTGCAGGTAGACGCAGTTGCCGTGCGTGTCCGCGAACACCTGGATCTCGATGTGGCGCGGCCGCGTGAGGTATTTTTCGACGAGCACCTTGTCGTCGCCGAAGGATGACGCGGCTTCGCGCTTGCACGATGCGAGCGCGGCCTGGAAATCCTCGGACCGTTCGACGACGCGCATGCCCTTGCCGCCGCCGCCCGCACTGGCTTTCAGCAGCACGGGATAGCCGATGCGGTTCGCTTCCGATTGCAGCAGCTCGGGATCCTGCGCATCGCCGTGGTAGCCCGGCACCAGCGGCACGCCCGCGCCTTCCATCAGCTGCTTGGCGGCCGACTTCGATCCCATCGCCCGCATCGACGCACCCGGCGGCCCGATGAACACGAGGCCCGCGGCCGCGCAGGCTTCCGCGAATTCCGCGTTCTCGGACAGGAAGCCATAGCCCGGGTGGATCGCCTGCGCGCCCGTCGCCTGTGCGGCGGCGATGATTTTGTCGCCGCGCAGGTAGCTGTCCCTGGCGGCGGCGGGTCCGATCAGGATCGCCTCATCGCAGACCGCCACGTGTTTTGCGCCGGCGTCGGCTTCCGAATAGACGGCTACGGTCTTGATGCCCATGCGGCGCGCGGTGGCCGCGACCCGGCAGGCGATTTCGCCACGGTTGGCGATGAGGATCTTCGTGAACATGGTGTCTCGTCTGTTTTATGTGTTGTGAAAATCGGCTTGTGGCCTGATGACTTCTATAAAACGGGCTTGTGGCCTGACAGCGTGGCGGCGTGGGCACGTTGGCGTTACGCGTGGGCGGAGGCCGCCCACCCTACGGCGTATCGGATTCGTAGGGTGGGCACCCCGTGCCCACGCGGAAGCCTCAGCAGCCGCAGATTCGTAGGGTGGGCACCCCGTGCCCACGCGGAAGCCTCAGCAGCCGCAGATTCGTAGGGTGGGCACCCCGTGCCCACGCGGAAGCCTCAGCAGCCGCAGCTTTGCTTCTGCACCGACTCCAGCATCGCCGAACGGGTTTTCAGGCCCAGCTTTTCGAGCAGTTTGCGGTCGTCGTCCGCTTCCGGGTTGTCGGTGGTGAGCAGCTTGTCGCCGTAGAAGATGGAATTGGCGCCGGCCATGAAGCACATCGCCTGCACGGCTTCGCCCAGCTCGCGCCGGCCAGCCGATAAACGCACGCGCGCCTTCGGCATCGTGATGCGGGCGACGGCGATGGTGCGCACGAATTCGATCGGGTCCAGCGGCGGCAGGCCGTGCATCGGCGTGCCCTCGACCTGCACGAGGTGGTTGATGGGCACCGATTCCGGATACGGATTCATGTTCGCCAGCTGGGCGATCAGGCCGGCGCGCTGCTCGCGCGTCTCGCCCATGCCGACGATGCCGCCGCAGCAGATCTTCAGGCCGGCCGTGCGCACGCGGCCCAGCGTGTCCAGGCGGTCGCGGTATTCGCGCGTGGAGATGACGTCGCCGTAGAAGTCGGGCGACGTGTCGATGTTGTGGTTGTAGTAGTCCAGGCCCGCCTGCTTCAGTTGCTCGGCCTGGCCTTCTTCCAGCATGCCGAGCGTGGCGCAGGTTTCCATGCCCAGCGCCTTCACGCCGCGTACCATGGCTTCGACCTTCTCCATGTCGCGCTCCTTCGGGCTGCGCCAGGCGGCGCCCATGCAGAAGCGCGTCGCGCCCTTGGACTTGGCTTCGCGCGCGGCGTCCAGCACGGTGTCGAGGTCGAGGATCTTCTTCGCTTCCACGCCGGTGTCGTAGCGCGCCGCCTGCGGGCAGTAGCCGCAGTCTTCCTCGCAGCCGCCGGTCTTGATCGACAGCAGGGTCGCGAGTTCGACGTCGCCGTCGGGGAAGTTGGCGCGGTGGGCCTGGCTGGCGCGGACCATGAGTTCCGGCAGCGGCAGCTCGAACAGTGCGAGCACGTCGGCCAGCGGCCACGTGGCGTCCTTCGGCAGGGAGACCGGCGTGACCGGCGGGAGGATGTTGACGACWTGGGTCATATCGGGTTCCTTGTTTTGGTTGCTTGGTTCAGGCACGCTTGGCCGGCCATCCGGGCAGGTTCGCGAGCTCGATGTAGTCGGCGGCACGGGCGGCCGTGGGTTCGGCAAGGCGCGGGATGCGGCCCAGCAGCGGGGCGGGCAGGCGGCGTACGAGCTCCGCGACGTTTTCGTCGACGAAGCGCATGTCCGGGTCGACCTGGTTGGCGACCCAGCCCGCCAGCACGAGGCCGCGCCTGACGAGCGCCTCGGCCGTGAGCAGTGCGTGGTTGATGCAGCCCAGGCGCATGCCGACGACGAGGACGACGGGCAGGTCGAACTGCACGGCCATGTCGGCGCTGTCGAAATCGGGCGAGAACGGCACGCAGAAGCCGCCCACGCCTTCGACGACGGTGGCGTCGGACGCGCCCAGGATCTCGGCATACGCCGTCATGATGGGCACGGGTTCGATGGTCACGCCTTCCAGGGCGGCCGCGACGTGCGGTGCGCACGCCTCGCGCAGCATGTACGGCGTCGTGATCCGCTGCGGCAGCTGCACGTTGCCGGCCGCGCGCAGCATGGCGGCGTCGTCGTTGAGCAGTTCGCCGTCGCGCTCCTCGGCGCCGGCCGCGATGGGCTTCATGCCGCAGGCGCGCACGCCCAGCTGCACGAGTTTATACAGGATGGCGCTGGAGATCAGCGTCTTGCCGATCTCCGTGTCGGTGCCCGTGACGAAGCAGGCGAAACGCGTCGGCACGCCTTCCGCCGCGAGCGGTGCGGGCACGGTGGCGACGGCGGGCGCGGTCGTTGCCGTCGCCGTTGTTGCCGGCCCTGCGGCGCCGACGGATGCGCCGCCTAATTGTTGGGGAGCGTTGACGGTCATGCCTACGTCCTTTCCAGTTGGTTGAGCGCAGCCGTCAGCTGCGCGACGTCTTGTTCGGTATGCGCGGCGGACAAGGTCACGCGCAGGCGTGCCGTGCCCGGCGCGACGGTCGGCGGCCGGATCGCGGGCACCCACAGGCCCTGTTCGTGCAGGCGCGCCGCGACGGCGAGGGACTCGTCGTTGGCGCCGATGATGATCGGCTGGATCGCCGTCGTCGACGCGGGACGCTGCCAGCGTTCGAGGCGCAGGCCGTCGTCCAGTTGCGCGATCAGCCCGCGCAGGTGCGCGCGGCGTTCGCGGCCCTCGTCACCTTCGATGATATCGACGCTTGCGAGCAGCGCATGCGCCAGCGCGGGCGCGGCGGCCGTCGTGTAGATGTAGGACCGCGCGCGCTGGATCATCAGCTCGATCACGTCCTCGTGCGCCGCGATGAACGCGCCGCCGACGCCGGCGGCCTTGCCCAGCGTGCCGATGTAGACGAGGTGCGGGGAGCGCAAATCGAAATGTTCGAGCGCGCCGCGGCCGTTCTCGCCCAGCACGCCGAAGCCGTGCGCATCGTCGACGACGAGCCAGGCGCCGTGGCGTTCGCACAGGGCCAGCAGTTGTGGCAGCGGGGCGAGGTCGCCGTCCATGCTGAACACGCTGTCCGTGACGACGATCTTCGTGCGCGCCTGGCTGGCGCCCAGCTGCGCGTCCAGCGCGGCCACGTCCCCGTGCGGGTACACGGTCACGCCCGCGCGCGCGAGGCGGGCGCCGTCGATCAGCGACGCGTGGTTCAGCGCTTCCGAGAAGATCATCGCATCAGGCGTATTGCCGAGCGCCGTCAGCACGGCGAGGTTCGCCATGTAGCCGGTACAGAAATACAGCGCGCGCGCGGACTCCAGGTGCGGCGCCTCGAATGCGGCGAGTCTCTCTTCCAGCAGCGCGTGCGCGCGGCTGTGGCCCGACACGAGGTGCGACGCGCCGCTGCCGGCGCCGTACATCGTTGCGCCGTCGCGCAGCGCTTCCACGACGCGCGGATGCGCGGCCAGGCCCAGGTAATCGTTGCTGCAGAACGCGAGCAGGTCGCGGCCGTCCACGACCTGGCGCGGCGCGCAGGGCGTTTCCGCCGTGCGCCGCTGCCGGGTCAGGCTGTGGCTCGCCAGCTCGTCCAGCCGGGCGCGTACATCGTCGATCAGGTTCATGTTCATTCCGCGATGACTTCCTCGAAGACCTTGCGTGTGCGCGCGGCCAGGCCCGCGATCTCTTCCTCGTCCAGTATGTACGGCGGCATCAGGTAGACCGTGCGGCCGATCGGGCGCAGCAGCAGCTCGTTGTCGACGGCGCTCGTGAAGAAGCGGCGCGCAAACGTCGAGGCGCGTTTCGCGTCCGGTTCGACAGCATCGAACGCAAGAATCATGCCGCGCTGGCGGAAGTGCGTCACGCGCTTGTGGTCCAGCAGCGGCGCCAGTTCCAGCATCAGCCGGGTGGCCGTTTCGCGGTTGCGGTTCAACACGTCGTCGTCCCGGAAGATCTGCAAGGTGGCCAGCGCGGCGCGGCAGGCCAGCGCATTGCCCGTGTACGAGTGCGAGTGCAGGAAGCCGCGCGTGATGTCTTCGCTGTAGAACGCCTCGTAGACCTTATCCGTGGTGAGTACCAGCGACAGCGGCAGGTAGCCGCCGCTGATGCCCTTCGACAGGCACATGAAATCGGGCCAGATCGCCGCCTGCTCGCACGCGAAGAACGTGCCGGTGCGCCCGCAACCGACCGCGATCTCGTCGGCGATCAAATGCACGTGGTATTTGTCGCACAGCTCGCGCAGGCGCTGCAGGTACAGCGGGTCATGCATCGCCATACCCGTCGCGCATTGCACGAGCGGCTCGACGATGATGGCGGCGATCCGGTCGCCCCGTTCGGCGAACAGGGCTTCCACGTCCTGCGCGGCGCGCAGCGCGACGTCCTGCGCGGATTCGCCGTCGACGGCATTGCGCGCATCCGGCGACGTCACGGTGCGGGCCGCACGCAGCAGCGGGCCGTAGGCATCCTTGAACAGGGCGACGTCGGTGACGCCCAGGGCGCCGACGGTTTCGCCATGGTAGGAACCCTGCAGGCAAACGAATTCCTGCTTGTCTGCGTAACCGGCGTTGCGCCAGTAATGAAAACTCATCTTGAGCGCGATCTCCACGGCCGACGCGCCGTCGGACGCATAGAACGCGTGACCGAGCGCGTGCCCCGTCAGCGCGGCCAACTGCTCGGACAGCTCGATCACCGGCTCGTGGGTAAAACCGGCGAGCATCGCGTGTTCCAGCTTGTCCAGCTGGTCCTTCAGCGCCGCGTTGATGCGCGGGTTGGCGTGGCCGAACAGGTTCACCCACCACGAGCTGATGCCGTCCATGTAGCGCCGGCCTTCATGGTCGTACAGCCACGGCCCCTTGGCGTGGCTGACGGCGATCAGCGGCACCTCTTCGTGGTGCTGCATTTGCGTGCATGGGTGCCAGACGCTGCGCAGGCTGCGTGCGATCCAGTCGTGGGAGGTGGTCTGCTTCAAAATCTGTTTCCTGTATCACTAATCCAGCCACGAGGGCCGGCGTTTTTCGAGGAAGGACGCGACGCCTTCGCGTCCTTCGAGCGATGCCCGGATGCTGGCGATGCGGTCCGCCGTGTCTTCCAGCAGCGCTTCCGTCACGGGCAGCCCCGCGATTTCGCGCACGAGTTTTTTCGCTGCGCACACGGCGTTCGGGCTGTTGTTCGCCAGCGCCTGCACGATGCCCGTCACCTTCGTGTCGAGGTCCCCGGCCGGCACGATCTCGTGCACGAAGCCGATGCGATGCGCTTCATGTGCATTGAAGCGCTCCGCCGTCAGGAAGTAGCGGCGCGCGGCCTGTTCGCCCATCGCCTTGATCACGTAAGGCGAGATCGTCGCCGGGACCAGCCCGAGTTTAACCTCGGACAGGCAGAAGTTCGCGGTGTCGACGCTGACGGCGATGTCGCATGCGGCCACGAGGCCCATGCCGCCCCCATAGCAGTCGCCCTGCACCTTCGCCACGACGGGCTTCGGACACGTGTAAATCGTGCGCAGCATGTCGGCGAGGCGCATGGCATCGGCGCGGTTTTCGCTATCCGAATAGCCGGCCATCTTCTTCATCCAGTTCAGGTCCGCGCCGGCGCAGAACGCGGGACCGTTCGCACACAGCACGATGGCGCGTACGAGTTCGTGGCGTCCCAGCTCGTCGAAGGCGAGGGCCAGTTCGGCGATGCTGTGTTCATTGAACGCATTGCGCAGCGCCGGGCGGTTCAGCGTGACGTGGCCGATGCAGTCGCTGATGGTCACAGTGAGGGTCTGGTAATCCATGTTCATCTCCTCACATGCGGAACACGCCGAACTTCGTGTCCTCGATAGTCGCATTCAGCGCGGCCGACAGGCCCAGGCCCAGCACCATGCGCGTATCGGCCGGATCGATCACGCCATCGTCCCACAGCCGTGCCGACGCATAATAGGGATGGCCCTGGTGCTCGTACTGTTCCTTGATCGGCTGCTTGAACGCAGCTTCCTCCTCAGGCGTCCACTGGCCGCCTTTCGCTTCGATGCCGTCGCGCTTGACGGTCGCCAGCACCGACGCCGCCTGGTCGCCGCCCATCACGGAGATGCGCGCATTGGGCCACATCCACAGGAAGCGCGGAGAAAAGGCCCGGCCGCACATGCCGTAATTGCCCGCGCCGAAGCTGCCGCCGATGATCACCGTGAACTTGGGCACGGAGGCCGTCGCGACGGCCGTGACCATCTTGGCGCCGTTGCGGGCGATGCCTTCGTTCTCGTACTTGCGGCCGACCATGAAGCCGGTGATGTTCTGCAGGAAGACGAGCGGGATTTTACGCTGGCAGCACAGTTCGATGAAGTGCGTACCTTTCAGCGCGGATTCCGAGAACAGGATGCCGTTATTCGCGATGATCCCGACCTTCATGCCGAAGATGTGCGCGAAGCCGCACACGAGCGTCGTGCCGTATCTCGCCTTGAACTCGTCGAATTCGCTGCCGTCCACGATGCGGGCGATGACCTCGCGCACGTCGAACGGCTTGCGGGTGTCGACCGGGATGATGCCGTACAGTTCTTGCGGCGCATATTTCGGCTCGTGCGCCTCGCGCAGCGCGCCCTGCTGCGGTTTCACGCGGTTCAGGTTCGCGACGATGGTTCGCGCCAGCGCCAGCGCGTGCATGTCGTTCTGCGCCAGGTGGTCCGCGACGCCGGACAGCCGCGTATGCACGTCGCCGCCGCCCAGGTCTTCCGCGGAGACGACTTCGCCCGTCGCCGCCTTCACCAGCGGCGGACCGCCCAGGAAGATCGTGCCCTGTTCCTTGACGATGATCGACTCGTCGCTCATCGCCGGCACGTACGCGCCGCCGGCCGTGCACGACCCCATCACGACGGCGATCTGCGGGATGCCCTGTGCCGAGAGATTCGCCTGGTTATAAAAGATGCGGCCGAAGTGGTCGCGGTCGGGGAACACGTCGTCCTGGTTCGGCAGGTTGGCGCCGCCCGAGTCGACGAGGTAAATGCAGGGCAGGTTGTTCTGCGCGGCGATCTCCTGCGCGCGCAGGTGTTTTTTCACCGTCATCGGGTAATACGTGCCGCCCTTGACGGTGGCGTCGTTACAGACGATCACGCACTCCTGGCCCGCCACGCGGCCGATGCCCGTGATGATGCCGGCGGACGGCGCCGCATCGTCGTACATGGCGTACGCGGCCAGCTGGGAGAACTCGAGGAATGGGGTGCCCGGATCGAGCAGCATCTGCACGCGCTCGCGCGGCAGCAGCTTGCCGCGCGCGACGTGCCTGGCGCATGCGGCCTCGCCACCGCCTTTGGCGACCTGCGCCACCTTGGCGCGCAAGTCGTCGACGATGGTTTGCATGGCGGCGGCGTTGGCTTTGAAATCTTCGCTGCGCGGGTTGAGTTTCGTGTCGATCTGGGGCATCGGGTCCTGTCTCCTGCTGTTCGCGTTGTGCGCGGTTTTATTCAGGGAACTTGCCGTCCACATAGAACCAACGCATCTTGCCGCCCAGGGCAGGGTCAGGCTCGCGCACGAAACGGCTGACTTCGTGCAACCGGTGTGCGCGGCCATGGACCCGGAAGCGGGCGACGAATTCGACGGTGTCTTCGTTGGGGTTTTCCGGCAGGTCTGCTTTACGTTGACGTAAACGTAAAGAGGATTTTATCTCAAGTCCGAGCCACTGAACCTTTTCGTTTTTGTCGATGATGGGTTCCGTTGGCCGCGTACTGGGATGCCAGGTGGCGCGCAGATAAGCCTCGTCCTTCATCACGAAGGCCGTGTAGCGGGAGCGCATCAACGCTTCCGCCGTCGGCGGCAGCTCCGCGCCGGCGATATACGGCCCGCAGCAGCGCATGATCGACGGACCGCCGCATGGACAGGGAAGAGGCTTCGCAGGAGTAGACATGCGGACAATTATCCGCCATTTCTTGTACCTGGGTGAGGTGTGCATCCGTGCAGGATGACGGAAGATGGTGGGCTTTAATGCATCTGTGGGGATCTTTTGCCGAAAATAAATGAACTGCTCATTAAATGGGCGGAGAAAAATTTTGCGTTAGCTAATCAAGGATGGCTGTTCTGCAACGTTTTCCTCGGAAGAAGTCGTGGATGGCCGAAAAAGTGATGCAAAAAAGGAACAATCATCGTATATATATTGTAAATGTGGCAATATTGTTGAATTTTTTACGCTAACGGAGGCAAGCATGTCCGCAGTGCGAAGGATCGTCGTTGCCATCGCTGTGTTGAATGGTTTGGGCACGGCTGTGGCGGCCGAGGTCACGGTCGAGAAAGACGTGCCGAAGCGGGCGAAGGCGCGGTTTTTCGAGCGCGCCCAGGCGGGAGAACTGGCAGACGCCATCGCGCGGCGTGGTGAGCCTGTGGACGTCAACCCGGGCAAATACCATCTGCGCGTGCCCTGCGACAGCATGAAGCCGAGGAGCTTTGTCGATATTGCTGTCACCGTTGACGATAACAGCAAGACCCAGCTGCGGTTGCAGGAGTGTGGGGTGCAGGTTAATAGTAGCCGGTGAATTCGGGACTGGAGTACGGTTTCTAAGGAGTTTTGTGGTCACGGCAGCGCAATGCCACAACATGGCAAAACATCCGCCCTGTTCATGACACTATTTCGTGCGCCGATCAAGGCGAGCATGCTTACCCACCATTGCTGTTGAGATTTGTTGACAACAACAAAACTACTTTGAGCGCTTCTTTGGCTGTTGTTCGAGGAAAAGGCGAGAGGGAGTACGACTCCATGGCCGCCTTCTGCTCAACGACATGGGACTGGTCACCAGAACCTTGAAGCAAGCTCAACTACAATATCGCGGTTTTGGTTAAGTTGCTCTCTATCAACCTTGACACGTTGCCCTGCTACACTAAGTGAGCCGGATTGCATAGACACAAACGGGGTTCCCCGCGCAAACGCAACCACTCCGGCGGTCTGAAAATCCTTTACTTCATATGTACCTTCTGAAACAGCGGAGAATGTAAAGTAATCAGGGTTATCCTTAACCATCGCATCTAAATCAAATGCAATCCCCGACAATACTGCAGCATAACTCTTCGCCGTATAGATGTACTGGGTTAGCCGGTTCTTGGCAACCATATGAACCTTGGGCGACGGAAGACCCGCAGCGGTCATACGAGAGTGGAAATTGTGTTGAGCATACACATCTGACGGGAGCTTGAGGCCATAGATCAAGCTCATTGCATTTTGAATTCCTCGGCGAGAAGAGTCATCAGCAGTCACCGGCAACACTAACCGATCACATGCTGCCAGCGCAATCTGCGTGTACATGGAAAAACTCGGATTCATGTCAACAAAGCAATAGTCGAAGTAATCCGTGCAAGCTTCCAAAAAGTCCCTTAACCAGCATACAACTTTCGCCCAGCTGTCGGTACCTGGRATTTGGGTATTTGCCAAAGTCGATACAGCATTTGCTTGGAGCTCCAACAATGGATCGCCCGCCAGAAGTCTAATGTTGGATGGAACAGCCGCGTTATAGTTATGAGGAATCGAAATGAAACCGTTTGGGGCAAGGCCAGAAGTATCAAAAGGCTTGGGTAACCGTGTCTGAAAATAGCCACCGATAGAACGACGACCAGCCTCGCCGTGCAAGGTCAGCAGATTTACTCCCCCCTGATTTTCCTGCCCTCCCAGCATAAGCTCACTTAAGTTTGCCTGAGGGCAAACGTCCATTACCAGTATGCGGGCATCCGGATTCTGAGCCGCGAACGTACAGATTCCCTGAAAAGCCAAGCTCGTTTTACCGGTACCGCCCTTGTTATTCCAAAAACCCAGAACCTTCATAGATACCTCGCCAAGTAGTTAGAACACACCAAACTGTACACATACAAACAACTCGAGTCAAGTTTTTTCAAATCAACGTAATTTTTTTACGTAGAAGAGACAAAATTCATCGCGATAACGTGAAGAAACCTAAAGCCGGCAACAAATCGCCGACAGCCCTACCGGGGGGCCCTGCCGGGAGCCTCTCGCTTGCGAGGCGGCGGGAGCAAGGACGAAGAGCCGTCCTTACTCCCTTCGCCTAGCGTGGGTCGCTACAAGGGCGTCAAGTGCCCGTGTCCTAGCCCGCTGGGCTGCGGGCCGCGCCAAACCCTTGACTCCCTCTTCGCTCGATTCCGCCGTTGCGCTGAAACGCTCGCAAGCGTACTGGGAGTACAAACCGCAGCGTTCGTGATTTGAGCCGATGCAAGCACAGCTTGGCATTCAGCACGCAATTTGACACGTGCCCATACATCACTCTCGTCGAATCAGCAGAATGAATTAAAGCTACCTTACGGAGAGGAAACCATGGCAATCGATGTATATCTGCAAATAGATGGCATCAAGGGTGAGTCGGCCGACTCGAAGCACGCCGGATGGATCGAGTGCCTGGCAGTTCAATGGAGCATGAAGCAACCAAAGAGCGCAACATCATCGACAGGTGGCGGCCATACCGCTGAACGTGCCGAACTGGACGACATCACCTTCCAAAAACTTGCGGACCTGTCATCACCGATCTTGATGCAAACCTGCGTCATGGGCAAAACCATCCCTCGGGCGAAGTTCGAATTCTTGCGCGCGGACGGCCAAGGCGAACGTGTGAAGTATTTCGAGGTCGAGTTGGAGAACGTCCTGATCGGTGCCGTTACCCCCGTCGTCCACGAAGGGAGCATTCTCAGCGAAACAATTGGTCTGAAGTTCTCGAAAGTGAAGTGGAAGTACACCCAACAGAAGGTCGGTGGAGGCGCAGGCGGTAACACGGCCGGGGGCTGGGACTTGGCCACGAACCGGATCGTATGAGCCACGATCATGGCTGAACCTCCAATCAAAGACTCACGCGGCTTTTTCAAACTGCCGCAGGACCCAGAACAGGGCGGCTACGGATACTACACATACGGCACGCCAGCGCATGGTGCCGGCCAGTTCGCCCATCCCAAACTGCTTTCGCTGCTCAACTTGGTTGAGTTCCGCTGGCAAGGCAAGGACGCCCGTAAAATCGGAATCGGGAATATCAGCCTCGCTGGCGGAGCTAAGTTCGACCCGCACGAAGGTCACGTCAGCGGCTTGGACGTGGACATTCGACCGATCCGCAAGGATGGGCTGGAGTTGCCTGTCCGCTGGAGTGATTCTCAGTATGATCGGGCAGCCACTGAAATGCTGATCAACCTTTTCTTCGAGTCGAATCTGGTCCAGATCATTTATTTCAATGATCCTAAAATTCCTCGCGTCAAGCCACGCTTCAGACACGACAACCACTTCCATGTGACGATATTTGAATAAGGATGTGACGTGAAACGCTTCGCGCTCATCGTTACGTTAACCACCGCCGTCACCGCACTTACCTACGGAGCCCAACAATGGGAGTGGGTCACACGGCCTGCCGAGGCCAAGTATGTGATTTATGGAGGCGATCTGGGTGACACCTACCCACCGGTTCCCAATGATGTTCATGTCGCCTTCTACGTTCGTGGGCAAGCCGCAAAAGAAATGTTTGATCTAATGGGGCCAGACAAGAAGAGCGAATGCGGTATTGAAAAAGGCGGAAGAGTACGTGAAAAGGAACACGTTGCCTGTAGGTATCGCCCTTCGGATGGATATCAATGCGACTTCGGCTTTGACCTGACGTCAGGCAAAAGCATCGGCGGGTCAATTTGCTGACGTTGTAGCACCTCACGTCCGCGCTGAAACGCTCGCAAGCGAACTGCGAGTACGCACTGAGCCGAACACGACATCTCACAGACTGATCGCTTCAGAGATGCACGGGGGACAATTGCGAGCGTTTCAGCGTACATGGAAAGATGCGGCGACGCTCCGGGATGTGCAATATTTCGCACTTTTTGCCGTAAGGGCAGCTAAATGTGCAGTATTCTGCACATTATAGACACAATAGAAATTGGCAAGGTCATCGCCCAAAAACGGAAGGAAATACGGCTGACGCAGCAAGAACTGGCCTTGCTCAGGCTGAAAACCGGTTATTTGAGGTCGCCTTAAAGTGAATTCCGCTTAGGCATTTCTGGGCAGTTCGGCGTCGATTTATATTCTCCGATTACGGACGTCAGCCCAGCACTAACCCATCCAGCCCAAACGGCGGCGCCTTCCTCCGCATCAGATCCGCCAGTAAACTCGCCGTACCGCACGCAAACGTAAACCCAAGCGGCCCATGCCCCACATTTAGCCAAAGGTTCGAATACCGCGTCGGCCCGATGATCGGCGCACTGTTCGGCGTCGCCGGCCGCAACCCGGCCCATGGCGTGACCCGCGTATAGTCCGCAGCACGCGGCATCGTTTCACGCACCTGCCGCGTCAGGCTGTCCAGGCGTTTCAGATCCAGGCTCAGGTCTTCGCCCACCATATCCACCATGGCCGCCACCCGCAGCCTGTCGCCGATGCGCGCATACAGCACCTTGCGTTCGAAATCGGTCACGCTGATCTCGGGCGCCACGTCGTCCTGGCGGATGGGCGCCGTCAGGCTGTAGCCCTTCAGCGGGTAGATTGGCAGCGACAGATCGACCGTCCGCGCCAGCGCGCGGCTCTGCACGCCCGCGGCCAGCACATAAGCGTCCGCGGAAAGTAACCCCACGGACGTGTGCAAACCTGTGATCCTGCCGCCGGCCGCGGCGAAGCGCTGCGCCTCGCCACGAACAAAACCGTCGAAGCGCGGATGCGTCCCGATGCGGTCCGCCAGCGCCACGCAGAAGGCATAGCAGTCGGCCACGGCCTCGCCGCCGTTGTAGATGCCGCCCGCCAGCCGGGTTTCCAGCGCGGCCAGCGCGGGTTCGCGCGCGATGCATTCGGCCGCGTCCCATACCTGCCGGGTGCCGGCCGGGTCCGGCTTTGCGGTCGCCGCGTCGAATGCCGCGCGCGTTCGGTAGACGACGAGCTTGCCCGCGTCGCGCCACGCGAAGGCGTCCGGCGGGACGACGGGCGCCAGCGCGGCCATCGCCTGGCGCGACAGCTCGCCCAGCTCCAGCAGCTTTTGCGTCGTCTTGCGGTTCACGTCGGCGCGGCAGTTGGCGAGGAAGGCGGCCAGCCAGCGCCATTGGTGCGGATCGGGTTGCGGCCGAAAGCGCAGCGGGCCATATTCCTGGAACATCCATTTCAGGGCTTTCAGCGGCACGCCGGCATCCGCCAGCGGCGAGACGTAGCGGTAGCTCAGCTGCCCGCCATTGCCATAGCTCGTGCCGGTGCCGACGTCGGGCGCGCGTTCCAGCAGCGCGACGCGGTAGCCGGCTTCCAGCAGCCACCAGGCCGAGGTCAGGCCGACGACACCGCCGCCGATGACGATTACTTGTTGCATCCCTGCTCGCTGATCATGAACATACGCAAAAGCTTAGGGGCTGGTCCAGTGCCCGGCCAATGAATGTAGGACGAACGGGCATAACCGGAGCTCATGTTACGCACCATTGTCGGGCGCCTGCCCCAAAATGGCTCCCCCATACAGTGCGGTCACGATGCGTTCCTGGAAGCCGAACTGGGCCGCATAACTGACCTCGCCGGCGCGGATCGCAAGCACGGACAGGCTCGCCAGCTCGCAGGCCGGATCGCGGACGATGGCGGCCAGCGCCGCATCCAGTCGCGCCGCAGCAACACGCCGGCGCGGCGCCGCCGCCAGCAGCGGTCCGGTGGCGCCCAGCAGCGCGATGCCCAGCAGCATGCGTCGCGTTCTGTGTATTGTCGTCCTTATGTCATCCATGCAGGCGAGAATACGGATTCGACCGCCAGCGGGCAAATGCGGAACTGTTTATTCCGCATAACTTTTCGGAATGACGACAACTGATCCTGTCATGGCAAGCCCGGCAAGATCGGGATTACACTGGTCATGCTGGCATTTTTGACTCGCAAACAAGAACCGCGATGCTGAATACCGAAACCCCCGCCCCACAACACGCGTCCCTCGATCAATATCCCACCGCCGAGCTGGTGAATGCGCTCGTCGACGACCAGTTCCAGGCCGTCGACGCCGTCCGCGCCGCCGCGCCGCGCATCGCCGCGGCAGTCGCCGCCGCGCTGCCCCGGATGGAGAAGGGCGGACGCCTCGTGTACGTGGGCGCCGGCACGTCGGGCCGGCTGGGCGTGCTGGACAGCGTCGAACTGTACCCCACGTTTTCCTGGCCGCACGAACGCGCCGTCGCGCTGCTGGCGGGCGGGACGGATGCGATGTTCGTGGCCGTCGAGGGCGCCGAGGACGACGCCGGCCAGGGCGCGGCCGATATCCGTGCCGTGCACGTGGGCCCGGACGWCGTGGTGCTCGCGCTCGCCGCCTCGGGTGCGACGCCGTACGTGCTGGGCGCCCTGCGCGCCGCGCGGGCGGCCGGGGCGCTGACGGTCGGCTTCGCCAACAATCCGGACGCGCCGATCGCCAACGAGGCCGAGATCGGCATCACCCTGGACACGGGCCCGGAAGCCATCTCCGGCAGCACGCGATTAAAAGCGGGCACGTCGCAAAAGATCGCACTGAACACCTTTTCCAGTGCGCTGATGGTGCGTTTGAACAAGGTTTATGGCAACCTGATGGTAGACTTGAAGGCGACCAATGCCAAGCTGGTCCGCCGCGCCATCCGCCTGACGTCGTTCGCGACGGGCGCCGGCGAGGAGGCGGCCCGCGCGGTGCTGGCGCAGTGCGACTTCCACGTCAAGGTCGCGATCGTGGCCTTGTCCAAGAACATCCCTGTCGAGCAGGCGCGAGCCCTGCTGGAGAATGCACGCGGCAGCGTGCGTGCCGCCCTGGCCGGCTGACGCGGCGCGGGCCTCTCCGGTAGCGTCGCCCGGCCCGACGACGAAAGATCATGCAGACTACGCAATCCAAGAACCCATGGCTGTGGGTACCTTCCCTGTATTTCGGCCAGGCCATTCCCTACATCGTCGCCAACAGCCTGTCCGTCATCATGTACAAGGACATGGGGCTGTCCAACACCGACATCGCCTTCTACACGAGCCTGCTGTACCTGCCCTGGGTGATCAAGCCGCTGTGGTCGCCGGTGGTGGATCTGTTCGGCACCAAGCGCAGCTGGACCGTGTCGCTGCAACTGGTGCTGGCCGGCGCGCTGGGGGCCGTCGGCGCGACGTTGCACCTGCCGGCCTTCTTCATGATCAGCCTGGGCGTCATGTGGCTCATGGCGTTCGCCTCGGCCACGCACGACATTTCCGCCGACGGCTTTTATATGCTGGGCCTGCGCCAGCAGCAGCAGGCCGCCTTCGTCGGCGTGCGCTCGACGTTCTACCGCCTGGCGACGCTGGCCGCGCAGGGGCCGCTCGTGATCCTGGCGGGCTATCTCGCCGGTTCCCTCGGCGACGTGCGCCAGGCGTGGGCCATCGTGTTCTTCGTGTTGGCCGCGCTGTTCTTCGGCTTGTGCGCCTGGCACCAGGCCGTGCTGCCGCGGCCCGATGCCGACCACCGGGCCGCAGAAGGCAAGGAGGGACTCAATAAGCTGCTCGGCGGCTTCGTCTCCACCTTCGCCAGCTTTTTCCGCAAGCGCGACATCTGGCTGATCCTCGGCTTCATTTTGACGTTCCGCCTGGGCGAGGCGCAGTTGCTGAAACTTGTCGCACCGTTCCTGAAAGACCCCGTCACCGCGGGCGGCCTCGGTCTCACGACGGCGCAATACGGCACGGCATACGGCACCATCGGCATCGTCGCGCTGACGATCGGCGGCCTGTTCGGCGGTTACCTGATCTCGCGCCTGGGCCTGAAGCGCTGCCTGTGGCTGATGGTGTTCGCCGTGCACCTGCCGGACCTCGTGTTCGTCTACCTGTCGTCGGTGCAGCCGCAGAACTTCGCCGTCATCTCCGGCTTCCTCGCGATCGAGCAGTTCGGCTACGGCTTCGGCTTCACCGCCATGATGATGTACATGATCATGGTCTCCGAAGGCCCGTACAAGACGGCCCACTACGCGATCTGCACCGGCCTGATGGCGCTGGGGATGATGGTGCCGGGCATGTGGAGCGGCAAGCTTCAGGAGATGATCGGTTATCAACATTTCTTCATCTGGACCTGCCTGGCCACGATTCCCGCGTTCGCGATGGCGGCGCTGGTCAAGGTCGATCCGGAGTTCGGCAAAAAGTAAGCGCTTATCTCGGTAGGCGAAATCGTAGGGTGGGCACCTCTGTGCCCACCAAACGCATGCCCATCCTACCCGGATAGGCTCAAACTGCGCGTCCGTACGGCTCGTTTTCACGTTTTCCGGCTAAAATTCAGGTCTTGTTGAGGAGTGGTTGTGCAACCTGATCAGAAACGACGCGCATTCGCATTCGCGGGCGTCGCCGGTGCGCTGGCGATGGGAAGCCTGTTTTCCGGCTGTAGTACGACGCCGTCCGTGCCGCTCGATGGCGCCACGGCCGCCGGTGACCAGCCGCCACCGGCGCCGCGCGAATTCCGTGCCGCGTGGGTGTCCACGGTTGCCAACATCGATTGGCCCAGCAAACCAAATCTTTCCGCCGAGAAGCAACAGGCCGAAGCCATCGCCATCCTTGACCGCGCCCGGGCGCTGAACCTGAACGCCATCGTGCTGCAGGTGCGGCCCGCCGCCGACGCCATCTATCCATCGAAACTGGAACCGTGGTCGGAATACCTGACGGGCGTGCAGGGCCAGGCGCCGCAGCCGTGGTACGACCCGCTCAAATTCTGGATCACGCAGGCGCATGCGCGCGGGCTGGAGCTGCACGCGTGGTTCAATCCGTACCGCGCCCGCCTCAACGGCGCCCGCTCGCCGGCCGCGCCGAACCACATCACGCGCACGAATCCGGCGGCCGTGAAGAGCTACGGTAAATACCTGTGGATGGACCCGGGCGAGGACGCCGCCGTCAAGCAGACGCTGGACGTCGTGCTGGACGTCGTGCGCCGCTACGACATCGACGGCGTCCACATCGACGATTATTTTTATCCTTACCCGATCGAGGCGACGGGCGCCGAGGGCGCCGCGCTGGAGGGTAAAACGGCGAAGGCCGAGCTGGATTTCCCGGACGAACCGTCGTGGCAGCGCTATGTCGCCGGCGGCGGCAGGCTCGATCGCGCATCGTGGCGGCGCCAGAACGTCAACCACCTGATCGAGGCCTTGTACGAAGGCATCCATCGCGAAAAGAGCTGGGTGCGCTTCGGCATCAGCCCGTTCGGCGTGGGCCGGCCGGACCGCCGTCCGCCCGGCATCAACGGTTTTTCGCAGTATGACAAGCTGTACGCGGACGCCGAGACGTGGCTGCAGAATGGCTGGCTCGATTATTTTTCGCCGCAGCTGTACTGGTCGATCCGCCAGCCGGGCCAGGCCTACGACGTGCTGCTCGATTACTGGCTCACGCAGAACACGAAGGGCCGGCACGTGTGGCCGGGCCTGTTCACGAGCCGCATCGGCGCGCCCACCAAGGACTTCCCGCCGCAGGAAATCATCGAACAGATCGGCCTCACGCGCACGCGCCCGAGCGCGGGCGGCCACGTCCACTTCAGCATGGCCGCGCTGATGGAAAACCGCAAGGGCATCAGCGACCAGTTGCGCACCGCCTCGTATGCCGTCCCCGCGCTCGTGCCCGCCACGCCATGGCTCGGCAACGACGCGCCCGGTGCGCCATCCGTCGCGGCCGTGCGCAAGGGCCCGTCCGTGTATCTGAAACTGGTGGCCGGCAAGGCGAACGCGATGTACGCGATCTGGTCGCGCTTCGGCAACCAGTGGCGCTTCGCCGTCGCGCCCGCGTCGCGCGTGGACTGGGCCGTGCCGGACGATGCGAAGCTCGGCGCGGCGGATGCGATTGTCGTCAGTGCGGTCGACCGCCTCGGTAATGAAAGTTCCCGCGTTGAAGCGTGGCGCAAGCCCGCATGAGGGCGCCTCCTAAACGACTGCGCGTTGCAGGTTGGCCCGGGCCGCGCAGGCGGCAATGCTCGCCGTGCCGTAAGTACAGCTGCGCTTCTCGGCCAAACTTGCGGCCGTTCGTTACGGTCCACAGGCTGTTAGCCCAGAAAGTGACTCAGGTTTCGTGGTCCCGGTCTGACCTGTCTGTCATCGCTGACAACACCTGACGCAACTGGCGACGTGCATTTCGCTGTTAAGTCATTCTTCACGCCGCTGTAGCATCTGGCCGCAAGCTGGCCCCCTCCCTCTTCGATTGCCAAGTATTTGGCTCGCGTGCTGACTTCTTGCATCGCCCAGTTCGCCAACCGCACCAACGACACAGCAACTCCTGACGACAATTCTTCTCATAAAAGCTATCAAACAAATATACACAATCAATTTTACCTATTGAACAATGATGCATACAGTACGGATTCCTGATCCATACTTAAACGGAGGAAAAAATGTCCTATAAAATTCGACTGACTGGAGGCGTCCTGCTTTTGCTGGCTCTGGCCAGCGCAAGCAGTCAAGCAATCAATGATCTTACCCGCGACAATGGCGCGCCGGTCGGAGATAACCAGAATTCGCAAACAGCCGGTCCAAACGGCCCCGTGCTTCTACAGGACGTACAATTAATCCAGAAGTTGCAGCGCTTCGACCGCGAACGTGTGCCTGAACGCGTGGTTCACGCGCGTGGCACCGGAGCTTATGGCGTCTTTGTCGCCAGCAAGGATATTTCGGATCTGACCCGCGCTGCCATCTTCAAGCCTGGAGAAGAAACGCCGGTATTCGTGCGCTTCTCCAGCGTCATTCATGGCAACCATTCGCCCGAAACGCTACGCGACCCGCGCGGTTTTGGCGTCAAGTTCTACACGCGCGAAGGCAACTGGGACCTGGTCGGCAATAACTTGCCCGTTTTTTTTATCCGGGATGCGATCAAATTCCCGGACATGGTGCATTCGCTGAAGCCTGCTCCGGACACCAACCTCCAAGACCCGAACCGCTTCTTCGATTTTTTCTCCCATCAGCCGGAAGCGACCCATATGCTGACACGGGTCTATTCGGACTTCGGCACCCCAGCCAGTTACCGGGAGATGGATGGCAACAGCGTGCATGCCTATAAATTCGTGAACGCGCAAGGGCAGTATGCTTACGTGAAGTTTCACTGGAAAAGCCTGCAGGGCCAGCGCACCCTGAGCGCCAAGGAAGCCGAAGCGATCCAGGCCAAGGACTTCAATCACATGACGCGCGACCTGATCGAAGCCATCAACAAAGGGAATTTCCCGAAATGGGATCTGTACGTGCAAGTGGTACAGCCTGCGCAACTGGCCAGCCTGGATTACGATGCGCTGGACGCGACCAAGATCTGGCCCAATGTGCCGGAAACGAAAATCGGCACGATGACGCTGAACCGCAATCCCGACAATGTGTTTTTGGAGACGGAACAGGCGGCACTGGCTCCTTCCAACCTGGTGCCGGGTATCGAACCGTCGGAAGACAGGCTGCTGCAGGGCCGCATTTTCGCCTATGCTGATACACAACTGCACCGTGTCGGCACCAATGGCCTGCAATTGCCGGTCAACCGTCCGCGCACTACCAGCCTGAATTACAACCAGGATGGCGCCCAGAATTCAGCTGCACGCACAGGCAACGTGAATTATCAGCCAAGCGAGCATGTCCCCACGGCGGATAATGCGCAGTACAAATACAGTCAGCTKCCATTGACTGGGGCAACCCAGCAGGCGCGCATCACGAAAACGCGCGATTTCGTCCAGGCGGGTGAGTTCTACCGTTCCTTGACCAAGCAGCAACAAGCCAATCTGGTTAGCAACCTGGCAGGGGATCTGGGCCAAGTCAAGGACGAAAACGTGAAATATACGATGCTGTCCTATTTCCAAAAAGCCGACGCCAACTATGGCAAGGCGCTCGCGCAGGCGCTGAAAGCGGATAGCGCCCGGGTCGAGTCTCTCGCTGCGTCGCTGCATGATTAAGAAAGTATCCCAGTAAGGTGCCCCCTGTGCCCCCGCGTAATGCCAACATACCGCGAACGTCACGTGGGCACGTTCGCATGTGAAGCCCCGGCCTCACATGCCCCCTACCAGTTCGTGCCTACCGGATTCGAGCCACCAGAGCACCTGATTCGATCAAAAACCGTAGCGCGCGAAACGCAGCCTGAGATTGGACGCACTTTCGCGCGCGAAAGTGAATTGTTCAGTGGTTTCCTAACTCAACGCAGTTTTCACGTTCTGCGTCACGCGACACGTGCGCGCTATAACATTCAGGCATGCGTCCACTTTCAGCATTCATTCGCATGAAACGGGCCTGACGGCGTACACTGGCGACCGATCATGATCGAATCACAACCCGACTCCACATCGTTTGGCCTCGGCATCGACGCCGGCGGCACCGAAACGCGCTGGGCCCTCGCCGCGCCCGGCGGGTCCATCCTCGCCGACGGCCGCGCCGCGGGCCTGTCCGCCCTGCAGATGGGCACGCCGCAGGGCCGCGACGCCGTACGCGCCACGTTCGCGTGCATCGCCGCCGGCGTACTCATGCACGGCGTGCCGGGCCGCGTGCAGGCCGGCCTGACGGGCTTCGGCGGCGACAGCGAGCTGCTGCAGCGCTGGCTGGCCGAGGCATTGCACATCGATCCGCAGCACGTCCATTTTTGCAGCGACATGGAAATCGCCTACCGCGCCAGCTTCGCGCCGGGCGAGGGCTATCTCGTGTACGCGGGCACCGGATCGATCGGCGCCTATGTTGATGCGCACGGCCAGTTCCACCGTGCGGGCGGGCGTGGCGTGATCCTCGACGATGGCGGCGGCGGCTTCTGGATCGCCAGGGAAGCCATGCGCCACATCTGGCGCAACGAGGATGAGCGTCCCGGCAGCTGGCAGCAATCTCCGATGGCGCAGACCGTGTTCGACTACGTCGGCGGCGCCGACTGGGCCTGTACGCGCCAGTTCATGTATGGCCAGGAGCGGGGCGCCGTCGGCAAGCTGGCACTGGCCGTTGCCGCGGCGGCGGACCGCGATCCCGTTGCCGCCGCCATCCTGCGCGGCGCCGGCGAGGAACTCGCGCGCCTGGCGCTGGCGCTGACGGCGCGCTTCGGGCCGCGTCCCGTCGCCGTGTCCGGGCGGGCGGCCGACCTGCATCCGCTGATCGTCGACACGATGCGCGCGGCGCTGCCCGGCATCGCTTTGACCCAGGCCCCGGGCCAGGCCCATTACGCGGCGGCGCGCATGGCGCTTGCTTCCGATCCGCTTAATAACAATAACCCCACGACACCGACATGAAGACCCTCGTCGCGACCCTGCTCATCGCCCTGCTGGCCGGCTGCGCCACGCCGCCGCCGTCCGGTCCCCAGTACGACCATACCTACACGGCGCGCGGCCAGAGCAGCCGCGCGCGCTTCCTCGTGCTGCACTACACCGTCAGCAACCGCGCGGATTCGATCAAGATCCTGACCCAGCAGGAAGTCAGCGCCCATTACCTCGTCACGGACGATCCGGTGCCCGTCATCTACAACCTCGTCGACGAGAAGAACGCGGCCTGGCATGCGGGCAATTCGAGCTGGAAGAATTTCACGCAGCTGAACAACAGCTCCATCGGCATCGAGATCGTCAACCCGGGCTTTACGGACACGCCGAACGGCCGCGTCTACGCGCCGTTCCCGCAGTCGCAGATCGACGCGCTGATCCCGCTCGTGCKCGACATCGTCACGCGTCACCACATCGCGCCGGAAAACGTGCTGGGCCACGCCGACATCGCCCCGCAGCGCAAGCAGGACCCGGGTCCGATGTTCCCGTGGCGCCAGCTCGCGGCCGCCGGCCTCGTCGCATGGCCGGACGCCAACCGCGTCGCCGCCATCGTGCCGATCTTCCAGTTCCAGCAGCCGGACATCGCCTGGTACCAGAAGAAACTGGCCACGTGGGGCTATGCCATCGCCCAGTCCGGCAACCTGGACGAGCAGACGCGCACCGTGCTGTCCGCCTTCCAGATGAAATATCGCCCGGCCAATATCGACGGCATGCCGGACGTCGAGACGGCGGCCCTGCTGGAAGCGCTGACGAACCCGACCGGTCCGCTGCCGCAGCCGTTGCCGGCACCGGTGACGACGGCGCCCGTGATCATCCCGGGCGTGACACCGGTACCGCCGGCCCCGCCTGCACCACCGATGCCCGCTGTGCCGCCGACGTCGCCCGTGCCGCCTGCGCCTCCGGTACCCTCGGTGCCACCGACGTCGCCCGTGCCGCCTGCGCCTCCGGCATCCCCGGTGCCACCGACGTCGCCCGTGCCGCCTGCGCCCCCGGTACCCTCGGTGCCACCGTCGTCGCCCATGCTGCCCGCGCCGCCCGTCCAGCATTGATGCTCTGCTGCAACGCGCGTTTTCCGATATGCTGTATGCATTCGCGCTCGTCAAGGCGCACTGAGGACTGACGATGCGCCTGCGCCATATCGAAGTGTTCCACGCCATCATGCAGGTCGGCACCATCAGCGGCGCCGCCCAGGTGCTGCACATTTCGCAGCCGGCCGTGACGAAAGTCTTGCAGCATGCGGAACTGCAGCTGGGCATGCCGCTGTTCGAGCGCGTGCGCGGCAAGCTCTATCCGAAGCCGGAAGCGCACCGCCTGTTCGCCGAGACGGAGAAACTGAACCGCGACCTGCAGGGCATCCGCCGCCTGGCCGCCAGCCTCAAGAATCGCGCCGGGGAGAGCGTGCGGCTGGTGTCCACGCCGACCATCGCCGTGTCCGTCCTGCCCGCCGCGCTCACGGTGTGGCGGCGCGACTTTGCCCAGACCCGCTGCGACCTGGCCACGTTCCATACGGGCGAGATCGTGAACGCGCTGCGCCTCGGCGAGGCCGACCTGGCGCTGTCGCTGCACGACCCGCGTCATCCCGGCATCGAAGCGGAGACGATCGCGCAAGGCACGCTGACCGTGCTGGCGCCGGCCGGCACGTGGACGGAGGAGGAGTGCGGACAAGCGATCACGCCATCCGGCCTCAGCGGCGAACTGATCGGCCTGTCCGACCGCGATCCGCTCGGCGAAATGGTGCTGGCCGCGTGCGAGGCGCAGGACGTGTACCCGGTCTTCCACACCGTCGTGCAGACGTACCAGATCGCCCGTTCGCTCGTCGAGGCCGGCGCCGGCACGGCCATTCTCGATCCGTTCACGGCCGCGTCCGCCGCGCCGGGCAAGGTGCAATGCCGTCCGTGGGCACCGGCCGTCCCCGTCCAGCTGTACCTGCTGACGGCCAGCCACGCGCCGCTGTCGCACGGCGCGCGCGAACTGGCGATGTGCATCGGCGCCACTGCGCGTGAGTTATTGGCGAAGGGCTGCACATGATGACCATCGCCAGCGAAGACGTCGCCGGCCACCCCGCCTTCCGCCACCTGTCCACCATTGCCGGTATCGCCGTCGACCTGCGCTACGCGACCTCGAACAATTTCGTCGGCCGCGACCTGTATTCCCCCTACGATTGCGCCTGGCTGCACCGCGATGCCGCCGCCGCGCTGGAACGCGTCGTCGCCTGGCTGAGGGAGACGCGTCCCGGCTGCACGCCGCTCGTGCTGGATGCGCTGCGACCGCAGCGCGTGCAGCAGCAGTTGTGGGACGTGCTCGCCGGCACCGACCTGCAGATGTACCTCGCCGACCCGCAGCGCGGCTCGATCCACTCGTTCGGCATGGCGCTGGACGTCACGCTGCTCGACGAGACGGGCCGCGAGCTCGACATGGGCACGGGCTTCGACGACATGACGTTGTTGTCGCACCCGGCGCTCGAAGCGCGCTTCCTCGCCAGCGGTGAACTCACTGCCGTCCAGGCCGCCAACCGCCAGCTGCTGCGCGACGCCATGTTCCAGGCCGGCTTCGTCGGCATCAACACGGAGTGGTGGCACTTCGATTGCGGCGACCGCAACGTCGTGCGCCAGACTTTCCGCCGCGTGCTGTGAGCCTGTCTGACGTCGCTGTCGCGCCACGCTGACGGCGCCGGTGCACGCTTGAGCAAGCTCATTCTCCTGCATTCTTCTGCCGGGACAATCGGCTCAGGTATGCGGGATGGGTTGCCATCTCGCTCTGCTTCCACCCGGAGAGGAGAAAGAGATGAAGAACGCGAAGTTGGCCCCA
>NZ_JBFUDR010000050.1:0-28549 GCF_056404615.1 Massilia sp. P2_C2
GACAGCGAACCATCGGCCGCCAGCTCCTCCACGCGGCGCAGGTCGGCATTGGCGCGCCGGGCCTGGGCGGCCGCGTTGGCGACGGCGGCCTCGTTCTGCGCGATGGTGGCGCTGGCCGTGCGGCGACTCTGCGCGAAATTGGCGAGCGCGGCGCGCTGCGTCGCCAGCTGGGCCTGCGCCTGGTCGAGGCGCTGGCGGTAGATGCGGTCGTCGATGCGCATCAGGAGCTGGCCCTGGCGCACCATCTGGTAATCCTGCACGTCCACTTCGACGATGTAGCCGGACAGCTGCGGGCCGATGATCGTCACCTGCCCGCGCACCTGCGCGTTCTCCGTCGTCTGCAACGCGCTGTGGAAAGGCGGCAGGTTCCAGGCATACAGCACGATGAGGACGCCGATCAGGGCGACGAGGGCGAACAGCAGTCCGCTGGCGATGACGTGGCGATTCGACTTCTGCTGCGTCGTCGTGGCGGCTGTCGTCGCAGTCGCGGTCGTGGTCGTGGTCGTGGTGGTCGATTCTGGCATGGCGGGCAGTCGCGGTTCAGGTTGGAACGGCCGGCACCGGTTCGGGCGGGCGCGGTGCCAGGCGGCGGTCGCCGGACGGCACGGCGATCGGCGAATCGGTCGGATCGGGCGGCCCCGGCGGCGTGGGCGGCGGGGCCGCCGCCGGCGCAGGCGGCGCCACGTATTTCAGCCACAGCGCGCGCCCGAAGATCCAGGCAGCCAGGAAAGTCGCGATGATGGAAATCACGAGGAACACGTCGTTGTAGGCAAGGATGTTGGCTTCGCGCGCGGCCGTCTGGGTCAGCACGGAGATGCCCTGGCGCGTGCGCGCGGACGGATCGGCAAGCTGCCGCGCATACGCCGCCCCGTACTGCTGGATGCGCGTGGCGACGAGCGGGTCGAGGGCAGTCAGTTGCTCGGCCAGCACGGACGAATGGAATTTTTCGCGCATGACCTGGAACGTCCCGAGCAGCGAGGAGCCGATCAGGCCGCCCAGGTTCTGCGTCAGGCCGAACAGCACGGAAAAGCTGATCAGGTTGGCCGGGTTGGCGATCACGGATCCCATCATCGTCAGCAGCAACGGCCCGAGGAACATCACGCCGCCGAACGCGAGCATGCCCTGGCTGACGTACATCTGCGCGGGCCGCGTGACGTTGCTCGCATGCGAATCGATCCACGCGCCCAGCGCCATGATCAATAGCGACACCACCTGCGGCGCCATCAGGTGCGGCGGCCGCACGACGAGCACCGAGACGGCGATCCCGAGGATCGTACTCAGCAGGATGACGACGAACAGCGTCTGCATCTCGTCGTTGTTCAGCCCCACGAGCCGCAGGAAGCCGACGGCGCCCACGCTCTGTTCCGACAGCACCACGCGCACCAGCATCAGCGCGATCCCCAGCCGCACGATCATGCCGTTCGTCAGCCAGCGCAGGTTCAGCAGCGGGTTCGCGCGGTTGTGCTCGACGCAGATCGCGGCCAGCAGCAGCACGATGGCACAGGCCAGCGCGATGCCGACCCATGGCTGCGCCGTCCACCACAGGACGCGGCCGAACGTGAGCGCCGCGCACAGCAGCGCCATGCCGGGCGCGAACAGCGAAAACGTGACGAAATCGGTCGGGCGGAACGCCTTGAAGCGGTCGCCCGGCGGCAATTTGAGCCACAGCACGGCGGCCAGCGTGACGAGCGTCAGCCCCAGTTCGAACAAATACAGGCCGCGCCACTCGGCAAACTGCAGCAGGCTGCGCGAAAAGATGTAGGCGATCGGCTGCGCCAGTTGCGAGATGCCGGTGGAGATCACGATGCCGCGCGGCCGCCACTCCTTCCTGAACGCCTGCAGCGAGTAGTACAGGCCCAGCGTGGACAGCGCCGCGCCCACCATGCCGTGGGCCGCGCGCACGGCGATCGCCGAGCCGAGGTCGTTGACGAACAGGTGGGCGAACGTGACGAGGGCGTACAGCACGAGGAAGAACTCGGTGAACGCGCGCAGGCCGAACTGCTGGCGGAATTTCACCAGCAGCAGGTTCATCGACACGTTCGTCATCACGTACGCCGTCGGCAGCCAGTTGACCTCGGCCGAGAAGACGCCCAGCGTGCCCTGCAGGTTGATGAGGTTGACGGTGACGAGCGCATTGCCCAGGCCGCCCGTCAGCGTGACCAGCGTGCCGATCAGGAAGTAGGCGACGCGGCGCGGCGTCGAGTGCTTCGGAAAGGACGGGCCGCCCGGCAAGGTGGGACGTTCGTCCGGATGCCACTGGCGCGGCGCATATCGGTCCCCCTCGCGGTCGCTCATGCTTCCTCCAGCAGCCGCTGCAGCTCTTCCAGCACGGCCGCCGCCGCGGCCATGGCGGCCATATCGAGCCGTTCGACCGTCAGGCGCCGCAGCGACGCGGCCTGCACGCGCACCTGTCGCGCGAGCGCATCGCCTTGCGGCGTCAGGGCGATGCGCTTGACGCGGCGGTCGCCCGGTTCCGCATCGCGCCGCACGAGCCCGGCTGTGGCGAGGCGGTCAATGGTCGTCACGAGCGTCGCGCCATCCACGCCGAGCCGCCGCGCCAGTTCCCGCTGCGATGGCGGCCCGGCACTGTCCGCCACGGCGGCCAGCGCGTTCCACCCGGCCGACGTCAGGCCGTTCGCCCTCAGGTGGCGTTCGAACGCGACGCGCCACGCACGCGCGCCGCCTTGCAAGGCCTGCAGGAAACGGTCGTCGGTATTCATGCCAAGGAAACATGGGTTGGTCAATCGTTGGTCCGACCGATTATCTGCCCCTTATGGCAGATATGGCCACACACAAAAATTTAGCCCAAGAATTGGTCAGTTCGACATTGCTCTGAAAAATCACGGTGCCTAGAATCAATTCGTTCCGCGAGGCAATCTGTTGCGGGAAAACGAGCAAACCCGGTGAGTTTCCAGAGTTTCTATGCTTAAAGTCCGTCCTTCCGTTCGCAAACTAACGTCCGCATTCATCGCCGCGCTTGCCTTGCTGCCGGGCCTGGCAATCGAAGAAGAACTTCAACTTGATTATCGGATCAATGAGCACATCATCCTGATTCCGGCCGGCCAGGATCACCAGGCCCGCCTGGAGACGACCGTGTTCCAGCCGAACGGCCCGGGGCCGTTCCCGCTCATCATCATCAACCACGGCAAGGATCCGGGCCACCCGAACCTGCAGCCGCGCGACCGCTTCTACCACATGGCCCACGCGTTCGTGGAACGCGGCTATGCGGTGATGGTGCCGATGCGCCAGGGCTTCGCCAATTCGACGGGCACCTACCACGACCACGGCTGCGACATGACGGCCAACGGTTACGCGCAGGCCGACGACATCCGCGCCACCCTCGCCTATGCGCGCGCGCAGAAATGGGTCGATGCCGACCGCATCGTCGTCGCCGGCCAGTCGTACGGCGGCCTGGCCACGATGGCGCTGGGCACCGAGGACCTGCCGGGCGTGCGCGGCCTGATCAACTTCGCCGGTGGCCTGCGCGACGACAGCAATGGCTGCGGCTGGCGTTCGGCCCTCGTGTCCGCCTTCGCCGAATACGGCGCGCAAAACAAGGTGCCGAGCCTGTGGATGTATGGCCAGAACGACTCGCTGTTCTCGCCGGAACTGGTGGCGCGCATGCACGACGCCTTCGAACAGGCCGGCGGCCGCGCCCAGCTCGTCGAATACGCGCCGTTCAAGCGCGATTCGCAYGGCATGCTCGCGAGCCGCGACGGCGAGAAGGTCTGGCTGGCGGACACGATGCGGTTCCTGCAGCAGGTCGGCATGCCGACGAAGATCGTGTACAAGGTGCCGGAACCGCCGCAGCCGCAGGCGACCAATTTCGCCGGCATCGAGGACACCGACGCCGTCCCGTTCCTGTCGGAGAACGGCCGGCGCGCCTACCGCGAATATCTCACCAAGATGACGCCGCGCGCCTTCGCCGTATCGCCCAGCGGCGCCTGGTGCTGGGCCGAGGAAGGCGAGGATCCGGAAGCGCGCGCGCTGGCCACCTGCTCGGCCAAGAGCGACAAGCCGTGCCGCCTGTACTCGGTGGACGAGAACGTGGTCTGGAACCCGGATCTCGCCGAGAAGGCCGCGGTCACGGCGTCGAACACCCCGGCACCTGCAGCCTCCCCGGCCAATGGCGCTGTCGGCAACGCGGCGGGGGTGACGGCGGCGAACTGATCGCATTCGTTACGCGTGGGCACGGGGTGCCACCCTACGATGACCGTAGGGTGGGCGGCCTCCGCCCACGCGGATGTGCGCGATCCGCATACCTCACGATAACGGTGCACACAAACGACGCCGGTGTCGTTTTGTTGCAATGCAGCACCCGATTCGCCATCCCAGTCGAGGCAGCGCAAACTCTTTACCGCATATCAAACCGACAATGGGCTCCGCCACGTCACGGAGAACCCCATGTTGCGACTGACGAAACTCTGCGCCAGCGCGCTGCTGGCGTTCGCCGCCCTGCTGGCCGGACAGGCCCGCGCGGCCAATAACGATCCCGTCGTGCTCGTGCACGGCGTCCTCGGCTTCGGGCCCAACGAGCATCCGCTCGGCAGTTTCCTGTACTGGGGCGGCTATGGCAACATCGCCGCCCACATGACCGTCTACCACGGTCCACATACCATCTTCACGGCCCAGGTCGGCGCCATCGCGTCCAACTGGGACCGTGCCGCCGAACTGTACGCCCAGATCAAGGGGGGCTGCGTCGACTATGGCGCCCACCATGTCGCGCGCTACGGCTACCCCGGCCAGCAACAGAAACCGCCCGGCAAATGCTGGGCCGCCGACCCGGCCAACAATCCGGAAAACTATCCCCTCGCGTTTTACCCGCAATGGGATGCCGCGCATCCCCTGCACATGATCGGCCACAGCCAGGGCGGCACGACGATCCGCGCCCTGATCCAGTTGCTCGAGCACGGCTCCCCGGACGGCGACGAGGGTGGCGGCGAGCTCTACAAGGGTGGCAAGGTCGGCTGGATCAAAAGCGTCGTCACGATCTCCGCGCCGCACGACGGCACCACGCTGCGCGACGCCGTGCTCGACGTGCTGCCCAACCTGCGCAGCCCCTTGCGCGACATCCTCGACAACGAACTCGCACACTGGGAACTGGCGCCGGACGGCGCGCGCGAATTCAACCGCTGGGCGCTGACTTCACCCTCGGTCTATTATTTCTCGGTGGGGACGCTCGCGACGGAAGCCGGTGCGTGGTGCTGCAACGGCACCGACCGCCTCCTCGCGCCCGTGCAGAACGTCCAGTTCCAGTATCCGCGGGCCGACATGATCCCGTACTTCAAGCTGTTTGCAGGCGAATGGATCGTCGGTGCACTGGCCCAGCCGGGCATGGGGTCGTACACGCAGAACGCGCCGGGACGGGTGCGCATCGACAGCGCCTGGTTCCCGAACGACGGCGTCGTCAACACCGTCAGCATGCGCGCGCCGAGCGGGCATCCGGTGCGCGACTACGATGGCAAGCCCGTGCGCGGGACGTGGTTGTTCCTCGGGACGTATCGCGGGTACGACCATTTCGACATCCTGAATTGGCCGAACCCCGGACCGTCGGCGGATCCGATCTATGACCGGATCAGCGACATCATTTTCGGATTGTAGGGTGGGCGGCCCCCGCCCACGCGTGACGCATGCGGTATGTTGGCGTTACGCGTGGGCACAGTGTGCCCACCCTACGCAAATCATTACATCGCAGTTCTCAGGGTACGCGCGAGGTCGGCGAGGCGATACGGCTTGTTGACGAACGCGAACTCGCTCAAGTCCACGCCATGCCGCTGCCTGAGGGCCGGCAGCGGATAGCCGGACGCCAGCATGATCTTGGTGGACGGGTAGTGCTCGCGCGTGTAGGTGGCCAGCTCGATGCCGTTCATCCCGTTCGGCATCACGACGTCGGTGAACAGGATGTCGACGTCGCGCTGTTCCATCACGTCGATCGCCTCCTGCCCGCTGGCCGCCGTCATCACTTCGTAGCCCATGCTGGTGAACAGCGAGGCCGCGACGTCCATCAGGTCCGGCTCGTCCTCGACGATCAGCACGCGCTCCGTGTGCTCGGCGCTCTGCTCCTCGACGGGATTGACGGCCGCCGGCAGGTAGATCGACACGGTCGTGCCCTCGTCCTGCCTGCTGTCGATGACGACCTCGCCGCCCGACTGCTTGATGAAGCCGTAGACCTGCGACAAGCCCAGGCCCGTCCCCTTGCCGACTTCCTTGGTCGTGAAGAACGGCTCGAACGCGCGCGCCACCACGTCGGGCGGCATGCCGGTGCCCGTATCGCTCACCGTCACGCGCACGTATTCGCCCGGCGGCAGGCCGGGAGGCTGCTGGCCGTCCGCCGCGACGTTGCCCGTCGCGATCCGCAACCGTCCACCTTCCGGCATGGCGTCGCGTGCATTCACGACGAGGTTCAGCAGCGCCGACTCGAGGCGGGCGCTGTCGATGACGGCGCTGTGGGCCTTGCGGTCGAGGTCGATCACGAAGTCGATCGCCGGATTGCCGGCGCGGCGCAATACGGGCTCGAAGCCACGGATGATGCCGTTCAGGTTGCGCGTCTCCGCCTGCAGCGGCTGCTGGCGCGCGAACGCGAGCAGTTGCTGCGTGAGGCGCGCGCCGCGGTCGATGGCGCGGCGCATGCTCTCGAGAGTGCGCACATCGCTCTCGCCCCGCTGCAGGCCCAGCACCTCGATGCCGCTGGACAGCACGGACAGCAGGTTGTTGAAGTCGTGCGCGACGCCGCCCGTGAGCTGGCCGATCGATTCCATCTTCTGCGCCTGGTACAGCGCGATGTTGGCTTTTTCCAGCGCCTCGTCCGCCTTCTTCTTTTCCGTCAGGTCGCGCGTGAGCTTGGCGAAGCCCAGCAACGTGCCGTCATCATCGTGGATGGCGTCAATGACGACGTGGGCCCAGAAGCGCGAGCCATCCTTGCGCACGCGCCAGCCTTCGGCCTCGAAGCGGCCCGTCGTGCCGGCCGTCTCCAGCGCCCGCCGCGGCACGCCCGACGCTTGTTCGTCCGCCGTGTAGAAGCGCGAAAAATGGCTGCCGGTGATCTCGTCCTGGCTGTAACCATGGATGCGCTCGGCGCCCGGGTTCCAGTTGGTCACGGTCCCTTCCGGCGACAGCATGAACAGCGCATAGTCCGTCACGCCGTTCACCAGCAGGCGGAAGCGCCGCTCGCTCTCGCGCAGGGCATCCTCGGCGCGCTTGCGTTCAGTGACGTCGCGGGTGACCTTCGCAAAGCCCAGCAGCACGCCCTCTTCGTTGTAGATCGGGTCGATCACGACGTGCGCCCAGAAGCGTGACCCATCCTTGCGCACGCGCCAGCCCTCGGCCTCGTACTTCCCTTCCTTCAGTGCGATCGCCAGCGCGCGCGCGGGCTTGCCCGCCTCGCGGTCCTCGGGCGTATAGAAGCGGGAGAAATGTTCCCCCAGGATTTCCTGCGCAACATACCCCTTGAAACGGTTAGCGCCAGCATTCCAACTGCTGACATAGCCGTTCGGGTCGAGCATATAGATGGCGTAGTCGCTGATCCCGGAGATCAGGTACTGGAAGCGTCGCTCATCCGCCCAGGATTGCTTTACGGTCTGATCGTTCATGTACTGCGGTTATAGGGTCTGGAAAGGTGTCGAAACCAGCCCATCATACACCGCAGGAAAAACGCTCGCGCGCGCTGTAAGACACGAATTTCACATTGTCAATTTTGCCTTTTCTTAGCGTCGAAAAAGCTGCATTTCCGATGAATGTTCACCAAAAACCACCGAATTTGATGAGCTAACCGGACATGTCACGACGTTCCCTCACAGAAACGATTACGGAACCAGTCGGCCGTGGCGGCATCGGCGGGAAAGAATGCCTCCAGCCGCAGCTCGTGCACGGTGACGTCGTGCGGGGTGCCGAGCGTCGTGATCGTCGTGAACAGGTTCAGCACGGCGCCCTCGTGCGCGATCGTCAGCGGCAGGAACGGCAGTGCGCGCCGGTCGAGGTTCGGCAGATGCCCTTCCGCCGCCTGCCCCACCCCTGCCATGCCCGGCAAGGCGGACAGCTCGGCCAGCAAGGCCGTCGCTTCGCTGCCGGGACCGTCGGCCATGGCTTCGCGCTGGATCCACAACAGGCTGTCGGCGCACACGGCCTGCCAGTTGACGAGGCGCGGCCGCAGCCCGTTCGGGTCGAGCATCAGGCGCAGCACGTTGATCGAGCCGTCGCGCGGGATCGTCGCTTCCGCCGGCAGGCCCAGCAGCCATTTCATGAAGCCGGCGGCGGGCTCGTTGAACATCACGAGATTCCACAACCGGTCCACGACGAGGGCGGGAAACGGCGCCTGCTGGCGCAACATGAAATCGAGCGCCTGCATGACGGCAGACAATTCCGGGTCGGACAGGTTGCGCTCCTGGTAGGCCGGGGCGAAGCCGGCCGCCAGCAGCATCGCGTTGCGCTGGCGCAGCGGCACGTCGAGCACGATCCCAAGCTTGAGGACGAGGTCGCGGCTCGGCTGCGACCGTCCGCTTTCCAGGAAGCTCAGGTGGCGCTGCGAGACGCTGGCGTCCACGGCCAGGCGCAGCTGGCTGACGCCGCGCCGCGTGCGCCAGTAGCGCAGCGCCGAGCCGAAGTCGCTGAAGTAGCCATCCGGGCGCGCCTGCGCCGCCTCCGCGTGTCCGTCCTGCATGGCATGTCCGTAACGATATAAAAGCGTCAATTTAGTCTCCGGCGCGGACGAACTCAAGCAATTCGCCATTGACCTGCTCCACGTGCGTGAGGAACATGCCATGCGCCGCATCCTCATACACCACGAGGCGGCAGTCCGGCACGCGGGCGGCCGTGCGCCTTGCCGTCAGGTCCAGCGGCGCGGATACGTCGCGCGCGCCGGCGATCAGCAGCACCGGCACGTCGATGGCTTCCAGTTCCGCGCCGAGGTCCGATTCCTGCACGACGACGTGGCAGTCGTGCAGCGCCTGCAGGGAACACTGCAGGGCCATCTGCGCGAGCCAGTCGCGCATGCGCGGGCCGGCGCCGGGGACGAACGGTTCGACGTTCTCGTCGATCCAGCGCGGGAAGTCGTGCAGCAGCTGCATGCTGCGGAACTGTTCCAGCAGCGCCGGATCGACGCCCTGCGGGTTCGATGCACTCAGGGTGATACCCGGCGTCATCGGCCCGAGCATGGCCACCTGGCGCACGCGCGCGCTGCCATGGCGCGTGAGATGGCGCACGATCTCGTTGCATCCCATCGAGTGGCCGACCAGCACGACGTCGCGCAGGTCGAGGGCTTCGACGACGGCCGCGATATCGTCGGCCAGCGTATCGAGGTCGTAGCCGCCGCCCGGGTCGGACGAGCGGCCGTGGCCGCGCCGGTCGAAGGCGATGCAGCGCAGGCCCCGGCGGGCCAGCGCCATCATCTGGTAGCCCCAGGAATCGGATGCCATCGACCAGCCGGATACGAACAGCACGGGGCGGCCGCGGCCCCAGTCGCGGTAGTACAGATCGACGTCGCCGGCGGCGATCGTGTTCGGACGGCTCGTATAGGCCCGGGCCGGGCGGATGTGGCGTGCGGTTTCCATGCTGGTCTCCTGCGGTGGTTGACGATGGAGCCAGTGTGCCCGCCGGGGCACGGCGCGGCGATTACCTGCCAGGTAATGGCTGGATGCGGTGCCCGCCAAATAATTGACGTTTGGCTTTTCATTGTAAAATGCCGGCCTGGTAACCCGACGATTCAAACGCTGTTCCTCACCGCCGTCCGCCCATGAACCAGGCCGTCACCGCTCCCGTCCTCGACCTGTCGACCTGCGACAAGGAACCGATCCGCACGCCCGGCAGCATCCAGCCGCATGGTTTCCTGCTGACGCTGGCCGCCGACCTGGTCGTGCTGCAGGCCAGCGCCAACCTCGGCGGCTGGACCGGCGTGGCGGCGATCGACGCCATCGGCCGGCCGCTGGCGTTCGTGCTCGGCGACGCGGCCGCGCGGAAGCTGGCCTCCGAACTGGCGGTGGAGCTGGGCCCGCGCCCGTTGTACGTGGGCACGGTCACGACGGGCAACGGCCGCCACTTCGATGTGCTGGCCCATCGCTGGGACGGCGTCACCATCGTCGAATTCGAAAGCGTCGACCGCGCGGAACCGGCCGATTTCCGCCACCTGTATCCACTCATCGGCGACTTTTTGCTGAAGGTGAACGACGCCAGCGGCATCGAAGCGCTGGCCGCGCTGGCATGCCAGCACATCCGCTCGGTGACGGGCTTCGGCCGCGTGCTCGTCTACCGGTTCGACGCCGACGGCCACGGCCACGTGATGGCGGAAGCGCGCGACGAGCGTTACCACTCGTACCTGGGACAGCGCTTCCCCGCGTCCGACATCCCGGCCCAGGCGCGCGCCCTGTACAAGCTGTCGCGTATCCGTTTGATCCAGGATGCCAACTACGTGCCTGCGCCGCTCGTGCCGGCGCTGAACCCCGTCACGGGCCAGCCCAACGACCTGTCGTTCGCGGCGCTGCGCAGCGTCTCGCCCGTGCACCTGCAGTACATGCGCAACATGAACACGCTGGCGTCGATGTCGGTGTCGCTGATGGTCAAGGGCAGGCTGTGGGGCCTGATCTCGTGCCACAACGAGACGCCGACGCCGGTCGCGTTCGAGAAACGCACCGCGTGCGAACAGCTGGGCCAGATCCTCGCACTGTGCATCGAGTCGCGCGAGGACGCGGCCGACCTGCAGTTCCGCCTCGAGGTCCGGCGCACGATGGTCGCGATGCTGGCCGGCCTCACGCAGGGCAGCGACTTCATCGAGAACCTGTCGCACGTCTTCCCCGACCTGCTGCGCTTCGCGCGCGCGTCGGGCGTGGCGATCATGATCGACGACCGCATCCTGACCTATGGCGACACGCCCGAACAGGACGATATCCAGGCACTCGTCGACTGGCTCACCCTGCACGATCAGCGCGACGTGTTCCACACCGACAAGCTGTCCACGCTGTATCCGCCGGCGGAGAGGATGACCCGCAACGCCAGCGGCCTGCTGGCGATGYCGATCTCGCGCATCCACAAGCACTACCTGCTGTGGTTCCGCGCCGAATACGTGCACACGATCGAGTGGGCCGGCAATCCGCATGCGAAGGAACCTGCGCCGGGCGCCGTGTCCGGCGCCCCGCCCGCGCAGCTGTCGCCGCGCACGAGCTTCGCCGCCTGGCGCGAGACGATCCACGGCACCAGCCAGCCGTGGCACGAGGGCGAGATCGAACTGGCGCTGGAATTCCGCACCGCCCTGCTCGGCATCGCGCTCGAACGCGCCGAGCAGATGGCCGAACTGGCCGAGGAACTGGGTCGCGCCAACAAGGAACTGGAAGCGTTCTCGTATTCCGTGTCGCACGACCTGCGCGCGCCGCTGCGCCACATCGTCGGGTTCGCGGACCTGCTGCTCGAATCGGCCGGCAGCGAGGACACCCAGCAGCGCCAGCGCTTCCTCAAGAACATCAAGGAAGCGGCGCGCCTGGCCGGCAAGCTGGTCGACGACCTGCTGTCGTTCTCGCAGATGGGCCGCGCGTCGCTGCATCCGACGACGGTCGACATGGGCGACCTGGTGGCGGCCTGCCTCGACAAGCTGGCGCTGGAAGTCCGCGGCCGCGACATCGAATGGGACATCGGGCCGCTGCCCACGATCTGGGCCGACCCGACGTTCCTGCACCTGGCGATGTTCAACCTGCTGTCGAACGCCGTCAAGTTCACGGGCCAGCGCGACCGGGCCGTGATCCGTGTATCCTGCGAAGACCATCCGGACGAATGGGTGTTCCACGTGGCCGACAACGGCGCCGGCTTCAACATGGAATATGTCCACAAGCTGTTCGGCGTGTTCCAGCGCCTGCACCGGATGGAAGATTTCGAGGGCACGGGCATCGGCCTGGCGAACGTGCGCCGCATCGTCGAGCGCCACAACGGCCGCGTCTGGGCCGAATCCGTGCAGGGCGAGGGCGCGACCTTCTCGTTCGCCCTCCCGAAACAGCCCCATCATTGAACGCTCATTGAACGCTATCCGAAGATTGCCATGCTCAAGCCCATCCTCCTGGTCGAAGACAACCCGAACGATCTCGAGCTGACGCTGATCGCGCTGTCGAAAAGCCAGCTCGCCAACCAGGTCGTCGTCGTGCGCGACGGCGCCGAAGCCCTGGACTACCTGCACCGCCGCGGCGAATACGCGTCGCGAGCGGCCGGCAACCCGGCCGTCGTGCTGCTCGACCTGAAACTGCCGAAGGTGGATGGCCTCGAAGTGCTACGCAATATCCGCAGCACGGACGGCCAGAAGAGCCTGCCGGTCGTGATGCTGACGTCGTCGAAGGAAGAACAGGACCTGGTGCGCAGCTACGAACTGGGCGTGAACGCCTACGTCGTCAAGCCCGTCGACTTCGCCGAATTCGTGCGCGCGATCGCGGACCTGGGTATCTTCTGGGCCGTGCTGAACGAACCGCCGCCGGGGTCGCAGCGTTACGTCAAGCCCAACAAATAATCACATGCATGGTGGGCACGGGGTGCCCACCCTACGGCACTCCGATACACGTAGGGTGGGCTCCCCGAGCCCACCACACGGAAGCGTTACGACGACATTACGGCGGATACGATCTGCCGCCGCCGCAGCAGATGCCGGATCCGCGCGCTGAGCGCATCCGGGTGGTACGGCTTCTGCAACAGGTGCACGGACGCCTCCAGCTTCCCTTCGTGGGCCAGCACGCCCTCCGCATACCCCGACGTGTACAGGATCTGCGCCTGCGGCAGCCGCGCCCGCACGACGTCGCCCAGCTGCAGGCTGCTCACCGGCCCCGGCATGATCACGTCCGTGAACACGAGGTCGATGTGCCGGCCGCTCTCCACGATCTCGACGGCCGTCGCCRCATCCGGCGCTTCCAGTACCTTGTAGCCCAGCGCGGACAGGATGCCGCATGTCGTGCCGCGTACGTCTTCCTCGTCTTCGACGACGAGGATGGTCTCGATGCCGCCCAGCAGCGGCCCCGCCGACACCTGGTCCGCGTACACGGGCTCCGCCTCGCTGCGCGGCAGGTAGATGCGCACGCTGGTGCCCTTGCCCGGCTCGCTGCGCAGGATGATCTCGCCGCCGGACTGCTTGACGAAACCATAGGCCATCGACAAGCCGAGCCCGGTCCCCTGCCCCGTCGGCTTGGTCGTGAAGAACGGCTCGAACGCACGTTCCAGGACTTCGGGCGGCATGCCCTTGCCCGTGTCGACCACTTCGATCAGCACATAATGGCCGGGCGCGACTTCGGGCGGCAGCAGGCCGTCGGGCCCGACGTTGGCGGCGCGGATCGTCAGCGTGCCGCTGCCGGCCATCGCATCGCGCGCATTGATCGCCAGGTTCAGCAGCACGTTGTTGAGCTGGCTGGGATCGACGAGGGTGCTGCCCAGGCCGGCCGCGATCTCGGTGACGACGCGCGCCCGCGGACCGAGCACGCGGCGCATCATGTCGTCCATCTCGCGCAGCAGGTGGCCCGGATTGATCACGACGGCCTGCAGCGGCTGGCGGCGCGCGAACGCGAGCAGGTGCGACGACAGCTTGGCGCCGCGTTCGACGCCGGCCAGCGCCATGTCGACGCGCGCCTTGCCGGCCTCGTTCAAATTGCCCACCAGCTTCAGGAGCTGCAGGTTGCCGCCGATGATCTGCAGGACGTTGTTGAAGTCGTGCGCGACGCCGCCCGTCAGCTGGCCGATCGCTTCCATCTTTTGCGCCTGGTGCAGCGCCGACTGGCTGGCGGCCAGTTGCTCCTGGCTGAGCCGGAGCGACACGAACGCAGCATCGCGCTGGCGCCGCGCGATGCACGCATCGCTGTGGTAGCGCACGCGCGCGACGAGCTCGCGCGGATCGGGCCATTTGACGAGGTAGTCGTTGGCGCCGACGGCGAAGGCTTTCGCCTTGATCTCGGGATCTTCTTCGGACGACAGCATGACGACGGGCACGTGCTCCGTGTCCTTGTCGGCGCGCAGGCGGCGCGTGACTTCGAAGCCGTCGATCTCCGGCATGCGCAGGTCGACGAGCACGACCGTCGCGCCGACCTCCTTGGCCAGCTCGACCGCCATGCCGGGATTGCGCGCATAGCGCAGCGCAAACGAGGCACAGCCCTTCATGCCGTGGGAAATGATGTCCTCGGCAAAGGGTTCATCGTCGATGAGGAGAACCGAGCAGGCGCTGGTGTCTTCTTGGTTCATTGCAACTGCGGACAGGTCGGCATTAAGAACGGAACCAGAATTGCAAAATAGTAAGCTTTGATTTTACACCAAGCCCGACCGTGGGCGGAGCCCGATTCAATCGTGCGCGGCAGCGATGTCACTCTGACATCTCGCAGATCGGAACAACTTACTCGATCAGGCAATGCATTACGAAATATTCTACCCCTTGGGTTCAATATCAAAATACCAAAAACAATTTCTTTGAGGTATCATGCGCTTTTTCATGGAGCGCAGATTGTTCGATCCACTGTCCTTGTCAAGCAGCCTTGCCCTTGCCTATTGGTGGGCCATTCCCCTGATCGCGCTGGCGACGCTGGCACGACTCTCCGTCGTCAAAGGCTGGATCGGTGAAGCCATCCTGCACGTTACTCTGCGCCTGCAATTACCGCGCGAGCATTACCACCTGCGCCGTAACCTGACGTTGCCGACATCCGATGGCAGTACGCAGATCGACCACGTCGTCGCGTCACGATACGGCGTCTTCGTCATCGAAACGAAAAACTACGGAGGCTGGATCTTCGGCAAGCCGCTCGACAAAATGTGGACTCAGAAGTTCCCGTACTGCAGCAGTGCCTTCCAGAACCCGCTGCACCAGAACCATAAACACGTGCGCACGCTGGCCGAGCTGGCGGACATCGGCGACGCGGCCCTGTTTTCACTGGTCGTGTTCGTCGGTTCATCGACGTTCAAGACACCGATGCCGCCGAACGTCACGCATTTGCGTGGCTGCCTGGCTTACATCCGCGCTCACCAGGCCACGCTGCTGGACGACGCCGAAGTCGCACRCATTCTCGATCGTATCGATGGCAGTCGACTCGAACCGTCCTGGCGCACGCACGCGGCCCACGTCAAACACGTGCGCGCGCTGCGGACGCGGCGGGAACCGCAAACGGCAGCGAAACCGCAGCAGCCAGGGTGTCCAGACTGCGGCGGGGCGCTCGACGATTATGTCTACAAGACCGGCACGAAAACAGGGCAAGCGTTCCGTGGCTGCACCCGTTTCCCTGCATGCAAGTACCGCGTCGAACTGCAGACCGATGAAGCCAGTCCTGGCTATCCCGCATGACGTCCCGGTCGGCCAGGCGAGGCTGGAACCTGGGCCGCTTCGATGGCGGGCTCGAACTCGTCCAGACGCTGCATCACGTCAAGACTTTTCGCGTACTTTCTTTTCAGTTGCGCGAGGTCCTTGTCCGTTCCCTTGCACAGCTTTTGTATTTCCCGATTTACCTCCCGCATACGTCGCTTGTCGCCCGGATCGGGTATTTCTCCGCGCATGTGATCACAGCCCTCGCGCCGGTCTATGAAGTTTTGCACGTCACGCGGAAAGGGCTCATCGGCCCGCCCAGGCGACAGCGTTACCAATAAGGAGACGGCCAAAATCAGCTTTCTCATTATTCATGCTCCATTATCTGACCAATGTGGATCGTCGCGTCCGGCACGGTTGTATTTGATGACACCGTAGCCTTCTCCAACTCGACGTAATTGCAAGTTAAGTCCGGAACGCGGCGATGTTAGAATTTGAATGATATTGCCACATGCATCAGGAATCGTGAGCGTACCGCTCCAGCGGATATTCATGTCGATTCCGTAACCGAGAGTGTGACGCGATTGCAGCGCTGGCGCGACACCCAGACGCTGAATATTGAATCCATAAACCATTTCCCGGGCCGCAGCCACGGATAATGGGCGTGAGTAATTTCCCGCCGCATCTTCATGCATCCAATTGATGTCAACACCGTCCATTGCGGGTACTTGGGCAGGGTCCAGGTCTCGCTTGACGATCAACCAAGACCAGTGCATAAGATAAGCTCTCTGGGGAGGCCGAAAGGTGGCTGCTATCGTTACTGTGGCGCCTGATGCACGGAGAGCCTCAACAAAGGCTTCGGCCTTGTCGCGGAACGTTCCCCTCAGGTCTCTGAGAGACATACTGCCGCGGTACCGTTCAACCCATCGAACCCCACTCATCTCTCCACTCCCGCCCCCCGGACGTCTGCCTGGATGCCTTTCCTGTGACCTGATCTGCATTCTCCCTCCTTTCAGCATCTATCACATAAGAAGCCAATTGAATGATGAAATAATGCTCCAGATGTTGAGACTGCTCAGCGCAGATACAGAAGAGCATGCATAAAAATTGCGCAAATTTAATTGCTGAGTCTAACGATTTTTGATTCAAATTAAGTGCATCGAGCAAAATTATTTCAACATAGAGCGCTCACTTGACAATCAAAAGGAGATTGACATGGCCATTGATGTTTATTTACTAATTGACGGCATCAAAGGAGAATCGCAGGATGAACGACATAAAGACTGGATCGAGTGCACATCTGTGAATTGGGGGATCATTCAACCAAAAAGCGCAACAGCATCGACTGGGGGCGGGCATACTGCGGAGCGTGCGGAACTGCGAGAAATCACCTTTAATAAAATTGCGGACCTGGCCTCACCGATCCTGATGCAGACATGTGCCATGGGCAAAACCATACCGAAGGCCAAGTTCGAGTTCATGCGTGCAGACGGTCAAGGTGTACCGATCAAATATTTCGAAATCGAACTAGAAAACGTACTGATCGGAGAAATTCACCCTGCCATCGAATCCGGTACGTTTTTGGGCGAAAACGTCGGCCTGAAATTTTMAAAGGTCAAGTGGAAATACACACAGCAAAAAATCGCCGGCGGAGTTGGAGGAAGCACGGTTGGCGGCTGGGACTTGGCGGCCAACAAGGTCGCGTAGACTTTCCCCGAACGTTGGACGTCCTCCCCTCAGATAAACATCTTGGTGGAGGCAGAAATGGATGGTCGCCCAAGGCCGAGCCGCCCCGGGCTCGGCCTTTAATGCGGTCCGGGTTATCTTCCTCCCCTTTTCTTGTTCGCAGTAAACGTCCGCGCATAAAACCCCGGCGGCTTCTTCGCCACCCAGTCGATGAACGCGCGGATGTCCTCATCCTGCCGCAACGCCTCCCACGTGTGATACGCGCGCAGCAGTTCGCGTTCGGAAAAGGTCGCGTGGATCTTGCGATGACAGATCTTGTGGATGGGGAATTGCTCCCTGCCCTTCAGCGATTTCGGGACCAGGTGGTGGCGGTCGATGTTGACCGTGCCGAGCGGCCGGCCGCACAGTGGACAGGGGCTGTCCGGCGGGGGTGGCTGCGGCGGATCGGGGATGTCGGGAATGCGGGAACGGCGCGCCATAGACCACATAGATCGAGGCCGCCGGCCCCGGTTTAAAGAGCAGCCAGCCTCAGCCGCGTACCCGCGCCGCGATGGCGTCGCCGACCTCGACCGTCGTCGCCGTGCCGCCCAGGTCGCCCGTGCGCGGACCGTCGCGCAGCACGGCCTCGATCGCCGCCAGGATCGCGTCGTGCGCCTCGCCGCAGCGGGGGTCGGGGTCGGCGCCGGCCGCGAGGAAGGCGAGCATCATCGCGCCCGACCAGATCATCGCGATGGGGTTGGCGATGCCCTTGCCGGCGATGTCCGGCGCGGAGCCGTGCACGGGCTCGAACAGCGACGGGAACGCGCGGTCCGGGTTCAGGTTGCCCGACGGTGCCAGGCCGATCGTGCCCGTGCACGCCGGGCCGAGGTCGGACAGGATGTCACCGAACAGGTTCGAGGCCACGACGACGTCGAAGCGGTCGGGCTGCAGCACGAAGCGCGCGGTCAGGATGTCGATGTGCTGCTTGTCGACCGTCACCTGCGGATAATCGGCGTGGATCGCGTCCGCGCGGCCGTCCCACCACGGCATGCTGATGGCGATGCCGTTCGATTTCGTCGCCACGGTCAGGTGCCTGCGGCGGCGCGCGTTGGCCAGCTCGAAGGCGTAGCGCAGCACGCGGTCGGTGCCGTGGCGCGTGAACACGGATTCCTGGATCACCATCTCGCGCTCGGTGCCCGGGAACATCACGCCGCCCAGGTTCGTGTACTCGCCTTCCGTATTCTCGCGCACGACGAAGAAATCGATGTCGCCCGGCTTGCGGCCGGCCAGCGGGCACGGCACGCCCTCGAACAGGCGCACGGGACGCAGGTTGATGTACTGGTCGAATTCACGCCGGAACCTGAGCAGCGAACCCCACAGCGAGACGTGGTCCGGCACCAGCGCCGGCCAGCCGACGGCGCCGAAATAGATCGCATCCATCCCGGACAATTGTTCCTTCCAGTCGGGTGGCATCATCTCGCCGTGCTGGATATACCAGTCGCAACTGGCCCACGGGAAATGCGTGAATTCGAGTTGCAGGTCGAAGCGCTCGGCCGCGGCCGCCAGTACCTTCAGGCCTTCCGGCAGGACTTCCTTGCCGATGCCGTCGCCGGCGATGGCGGCGATCTTGAAACGTCGTGTCATATGTTCTTTCTTTCAGCTGATTGATCCGGTCACACGGCCGGCGCCGCGACGACGAGGCGCGAAAAGCTGGCCACGCTGGCCGCGAACGAGAACGCAGCGGCCAGTCCGAGCGCGAACCAGGGACCGCGCACGTGCGAAATGGTAAGACAGAATGCCACCAGCGCGGCGCCCGTCGCCTGGCCCGTCAGGCGCGCGGTGGCGACCATGCCGCTGGCGCTGCCCGCGCGGGAAGCCGGTGCGCTGCCCATGATCGCCTTCACGTTGGGTGCCTGGAAGAAGCCGAAGCCGATGCCGCATACGGCCATGCGCCAGCCGATGTCGAGGGCCGTCGGCGCCGCCGGGAGGGCCATCATCGCCACGAGGCCGGCCGCGAGGATCAGCAAACCGATGCCACCCAGCAGCCCCGGCGAATAACGGTCGCTGAGCCGCCCCGCGACGGGCGCCATCACGCCGACGAGCACGGGCCACGGCGTCATCAGGAAGCCCGTCTCGACGGGTGAACGGCCCAATGTGGTCTCGAAGAAGAACGGCAGCGCGACGAATGCGAGCGCCTGCGCGGCGAAGGTGCAGATGGCGGTGATCGTCGACAATGCGAACAGCGGCCGGCGGAACAGGTCCACGGGCAGCAGCGGCGCCGGATGGCCGCGCTCGCGCCGCAGCAGCAGGCCGAAGAACACGAACGCGAGCACGGCTTCCGGCAGCAGCGTCTGCATGCCCACGCGGTGAGCGGCGTCGCCCAGCGCCAGCACGGCCAGCGCGAATGCGATCACGTTGTACAGGCCGGCGACGCGGTCGACGCGGTGGGTGGCGCGGCGGGTTTCCGGCAGTACCTTGCGCGCCAAGAAGAAAGCAACGATGCCCGGCAAGACGTTGATGCCGAACAGCCACTCCCATGAGGAAAACTCGAGGATGACGGACGCGAGGCTCGGCCCGAGTGCGAAGCCGATGGCGACGACGAGCGCGTTGTTGCCGAAGCCCCGTCCTTGCAGGCGGGACGGGTATGTGGCACGCAGCAGCGCCGTGTTGACGCCCATGATGGCGCTGGCCCCGAGGCCCTGGAACAGCCGCGCGACGATCAGCGCGGGCAGCGACCACGCGAGCGCGCATGCGAGCGAGGCCAGCGTGAACAACGCCATGCCCGCGACGTAGACGCGGCGGTAGCCGATGGTTTCGCCCAGCGCCGCGATCGGCAGCAACGTGGCGACCATGGCCAGCTGGTAGGCATTCACGATCCACACCGAATCGGCCGGCGTGGCGTGCAATTGTTGCGCCATCGCGGGCAACGCGGTGTTGGCGATGGCGGTATCGAGTGCCGACATGCCCACGCCGAGCGCGATGGCAATAAAGGCCCAGGTGCGCGGGCCTGCGGGTAGCCCGTCCTGGTGTCCGTCCTGTTCGAGAGACGTTGTATTGACTGAAGCCTGCATGCTCGATCCTGACGGCAAAGGATCGATTGTAGGCCGGATGCGCAAAGCCTGCTGAGGCCGCTTCCCTGTGTTTACGCCATGGACGCGCCGCCTCGACGATGGCGACGGTTCAGCAGGCGCTCGGCTTGACCCGTTCGACTTCGAGCCCCGTTTCTCTGCCCGCGCGATCCGCACGCCATATCACCGGCCGCGTCGCGCGTCGCATGCACTGCGCGATGGCATGGCGCGGCCCTTGATGGCCTTGTTCGTTTGCCTTTACGAAAACTCAGGGCGTGCACAGGAACGGCTTCGGCGCCGCCACCGGCACCGCCTGCGCGGACACGAGGCCGTCCGGCAGCGCCGGCAGCGCCTGGCGGATCGCGGCACGTTCGACGTCGAGATTGCCCGTACGCGTCGCGCGTCCGTCCTTGCCGTAGATGAAATCGCCGAGGTAGACGGCACGTCCCGCGGGCGCGCGGAACGCGACGCTGTCGCCGTTCAGTTGCGCGCCGTTCATCGGACTGTACACATAGCTGCCGGGCGCCACGTCGAACGCGAAATAATGGATGCCGGACGCCGCCGCGGACACGGTCGCGTCGACGCGGTTGAAGCGGAAGCAGTTGCCGGTGATGTTTTGCTGCGCGAGGCTGTATTCGGCCAGCTGCACCGCGTAGCGCGGATAAGGCCACTGCCCCTCGACGCCGACGCCGTAGACGATCACGGCGCGGTCCGCGCCCGGCTTGCCGCCGGCCGCCAGCGGCACCGTGGAACTGATCGTGCAACCGGCGAGCGTGACCGCCAGCGCGATCGCATACCATTGAAATCCGGACATTCATACTCCTTCGCTGGACCGCACGGCAAAAAGGCCGTGTACTGCTGAACAATACACGGCCTTTCGAATTCTGGCTCCCCGACCTGGACTCGAACCAGGGACCTGCGGATTAACAGTCCGTCGCTCTACCGACTGAGCTATCAGGGAATTGAGGCCGCATTATAGCGGCTCAGTTGCGGTTTGACCAGCGTTGCGCGCGTCAGCCCTGCGGCATCAGCAACGCATGTTGCGATGCCGTATGAAAATCGCGCCACACGCGGTTGATATCGCTGTCAGCGCTGGCCGCGACGAGCCCGCAGTACGGGTACAGCGTGTCCACGGCATGGCGCGACGCCGCCACCCATTCCTGCGCCAGCGCCTGCATCTGCGCGGCCTGCCCGTCCGCGACCTCCGCGCCGGCGGCGACGTCGGCCCAGGTCGCGTCGAGCAGCGCATAGAAACGGCCACGCACGTCGTCCAGGCGGGCGCGGGCACCGTCCAGCGCGGCGCGCACGGCCGGCACCTCGATCAGCGGCTCGCCGCCACCGAAGCGGTTGCGCCGGCGCGCGATGCAGTCGTGGGCCAGGTCGACGAAGTGCGCCGCCATCCCGGCCACGTTGGCGGCCAGCGTGACGAAGGCGAACGGGAGGAACGGGAAACGGTACAGCGGGCCCTGCTCGCGCGCGCAAGCCGGGGCGATCGTGAAACCGTGGTCCGCGTGCACCCACGCGCCCTCGATGCGGTAGGCGTGCGACGCGGTTGCACGCAGGCCGATGCTGCGCCAGCGCGGCACGATCGCGACGATGTCCGCCGGCACGACGAAGGCCTGCATCCGGGGCTGGCCGTCCGCGACCAGCAACGGCTGGCCGTCCGCGCGCAGCCAGGCGTTGAACGTGAAATGCGTGGCCATCGGCGCGCCGCTGGCGTAGTCCCACTCGCCGGCGATGCGCCAGCCGTCGCCTTCGCGGTCCGCGTAGCCCGTCGGGGCGCCGCTGCCCGCCAGGCAGGCGCGCGGCGTGGACAGGATCGCGCGCGCCAGGTGCGGCGGCAAAAAGCCCGCGAACCAGGCGGCGCCGGCACACAGGGTGACGGTCCAGCCGACGCTGCCGTCCACGCGGGCGATGGCTTCTTCCAGCCGCACCACGTCCGGCAGCGTGCGCTCGTCACCGCCGACGCTGCGCGGGGCCAGCATGCGCAACCAGCCGCGACTGTGGATGAGGGCCTGCTGGACCGGGTGCAGCCAGCCGTCCGTGTCGGCACCGGCCGCGTGGGTGGCGATACGGGCGGCGTCGCGTGCCGGGAGCGGGGATCGGTCAGTCATGAGGCGCACGCAAGCTGCGCACGATCGCGTCCCGTAACGCGAACAGATGCTGGTTTCCGTCGAACTCCGCGCGCGGACTGTTCCCGGTATGGACAATCACGATGCGCGCCACGGGATCGACAAAGATATTCTGGCCGTTGACGCCCCAAAACATGGACCGCCCTCCGGCCGCTTGCGGAATCCAGACCTGGAGTCCATAGTAGGGCGGATGGGACGGTTGCGGTTTGTCGCGGCGTAGCTCGGCCATCCTCGCCAGCCAGTCGGCGGGAACGATTTCCTTCCCATCCATGCGGCCCCGGTTCATGACGAGATATCCCAGCCGTGCGTAGTCGTGAAGCGTTGCGACGAACTGTCCCTGCACGCCCTCTTCACCGTGATAATTCTTGATCCAATACCCGTTGGCTTCGGCGCCCATTGGAATCCAGAGCTTCTCTTCAAGATAGCCGGTCAGGTTGTTCGTGTTCAGGCGCCGGGCAAGGATCAGGCCCAGCAAGGCGGTTTGCGCGCCGTTGTATTTGAATGCCGTACCCGGTGCCGCGGCCCGCTCCTTCTTTGCTTTCAAGTAGTCCCGCATATTCTGCCGCGGGGCGATCATCGGATTGATCGCCTGGTTATCCGAGTCGGCGCCAGGCTCGAACGAGTTGATCATGGCCACGCCCGAGGACATGCGCAACAGGTCTTCGATCGTGGCGTCGGCAAAGGCACTGTCCTTGAATTCGGGCAGCACGGCCGCGACGTGTTCGTCGAGCGTCAGCTTGCCCTCGTTGACAGCGATCCCCATCAACAAGGCAAGCAGCGTTTTCGACATCGAGGCGGACAGCAGGCTGTCGCCCGGCTTCCGGCCTTGTAGATAGCGCTCGAAGACGATCCGATCGTCTTTCAGGACGAGAAATCCGGTAGTGCAGAATTTCGTCAGGTATTGTTCGAGCGTGTAGGTGTTCGGATCGTCGCGCAGTTTGTAGGTCACCTCGCCCAGTGCCGGGCCTGGTTTCAGCGGGAACGGCGCAGGGGCGGCCTTGGCCGTGTTATGCGGATAGCGATTCTGCGGGTTGAGGAAATAGTCGACACAGTCGCTTCGCGCACATGCCGGTGCATGCCAGCCCAGGCTGGCCAAAACGGCCAGGAGTCCCAGGAGGGTGGCAACTCTGCGCTTTGGCGACATCAGGATTTCATTCATGCAGATCCCCAAACGAAAAAGGCCTTGCAATCGCTCGCAAGGCCTCGAATTCTTTGGCTCCCCGACCTGGACTCGAACCAGGGACCTGCGGATTAACAGTCCGTCGCTCTACCGACTGAGCTATCAGGGAATTGAGGCAATATTATAGCAGGAAATCGGGGATTGCCAAATATCGCCGCGGCGTGCGCGGGGCGGCGCGGTTTGCTATAGTCGCCAGTCTTTCCGACCCGCCCTTACCTGATCCATGACCACAGAACGCAACCTCGGCACCCTCGGCACGCCCCTCTCCCCTTCCGCAACGAAAGTCATGCTGCTCGGCTCCGGCGAGCTCGGCAAGGAAGTCATCATGTCCCTGCAACGCCTCGGCGTCGAAGTCATTGCCGTCGACCGCTATCCGAACGCGCCCGGCCACCAGGTCGCGCACCGCGCGCACGTGATCGACATGACGGATGGCGAGGCGCTGGCCGCGCTGATTGCACGCGAGCAGCCGGACCTCGTCGTGCCCGAAATCGAGGCGATTGCCACCGGCAAGCTGGCCGAACTGGAAGCGGCCGGACAGATCACCTGCATCCCGACCGCGCGCGCCGCCCAGCTGACGATGAACCGCGAAGGCATCCGCCGCCTCGCCGCCGAGGAACTGGGCCTGGCCACGTCGCCGTACCGCTTCGCGTCGAGCCTGGAGGAGCTGCAGGCCGCCTGCGCCGGGATCGGCTTTCCGTGCGTGGTAAAACCCGTGATGTCGTCGTCGGGCAAGGGCCAGTCGAAGCTGGACGGTGCCGGCGACGTCGAGCACGCGTGGCGCTATGCCGCGTCCGGCGGGCGCGTGGATGCGGGCCGCGTGATCGTCGAGGGCTTCATCGATTTCGACTACGAGATCACCCTGCTGACCGTGCGCGCCGTCGGCGCCGACGGCGCCATCGAGACGCGCTTCTGCGAACCGATCGGCCACAAGCAGGTGCATGGCGACTACGTCGAATCGTGGCAGCCGCAGCCGATGGCGCCGCTGGCCCTGCAGCGCGCGCAGGAGATCGCGGAAAAAGTCACGGCCAACCTCGGCGGCCAGGGCGTATTCGGCGTCGAGCTGTTCGTCAAGGGCGATATGGTGTGGTTCTCGGAAGTCAGCCCGCGCCCGCACGACACGGGCATGGTGACGATGGCGACGCAGGTGCAGAGCGAATTCGAGCTGCACGCCAAGGCCATCCTCGGCCTGCCCGTGAACCCCGCGCTGCGCGCGCCGGGCGCCTCCGCCGTGATCTATGGCCAGCTGGAGGAAACGGGCATCGCGTTCGAAGGCGTGGCCGACGCGCTGCGCGTGCCGGGCAGCGACATCCGCCTGTTCGGCAAGCCGGAATCGTTCCAGCGCCGCCGCATGGGCGTGGCGCTGGCGACGGCGGACGATGTGGACACGGCGCGCGCCCGCGCGCTGGAAGCGGCCGCGAAAGTGAAACCGGTATCGGGCCGCTGAACATTCAACCGTTTATGGTGCCGTCCAGTCGATCGAATCGACGTAGACGGTGCCGGTCCACGCGGCACTGGTCGTGAATCTCAGGCCGAGCCGGTTGAACGACGTGACGACGGTCGGCGGCACCGTGAGCGTCACCGTGTTCCACGCGCCGGCCGTGAAGCTGGTGACCGGGTTCGAGACCCAGGCCCAGTTGTAGTCCTGCAGATAAGGCTCGATCGACGTGATCTTGCTGCCGGCCGGGATCCAGACGTGGAACGAAATCGTCGCGCCGACCGGTACGACGGCATAGTTCATCTCCACCGACGAGGTGCCCGCGGACGTGCCGTTGAAGCTCACCGCCAGCGACTGCTTGCCCGCGTAGTGCTGGGCGGTGGACGTGGCGACGCCGCTGATCTGCGCGCCGTTCGGCACCCAGATCCGTTCATCGGCCTCGAAGGAGAACTGGACCGGGTCCGGGTTGGTACCGGGCGTGGCCGCGTGCACTTCGGGCGAGGAACCGGACGACCCGGACGCGTTCACGGCGACCACCCGGTAGTAATACGTCGTGCCGTCGTTCAGGCCGGTATCGGTGTACGACGTGCCGGCGATGCCGGTAACCGACGGCGTGGCCGGTTCGGAACCGGACTTCGTCGCGCGGTAGAGGCTGTAGCTGGTGGCGCCGGCGACGGCATTCCACGACAGCGTCACCTTGCCCGCGCTACCCGTCGCGGCAAGGCCCGTCACCGCGTACGGCGCGCCGTTCGGCGGCGGCAGTGCCGCGCCGCCGGTCAGGACGGTGACCAGATCCTGGTTGGTGATCGTGCCCGCGGCATCATATGTGAACGGCGCGTTGGGCGTGCTCCAGTAGAACGGGCTCAGGCCGTGGGCGCGGGCGGAATCGCCCACGTACTTGTTCCAGTAGAGCGCGGAGGCACTGTTCCAGGTCTTCGCATCGCCCGTCAGGCCCGGCGTCGTCGCCGCCTGGAATTCACCGATCAGCACAGGGATGCCCTTGTCGACGAATTGCTCCTTCAACTGCTGGTATCCCAGGTCGGTGTCGCTCTCCTCGCCGAACGTGGCGTTGCGGATCGGGTCGCCGGGATTGTGGTATGCGGCACCCCAATAATGGAAGGCCTTGCCCCACGATTGATCCTCATGGATGATCGTGAACAGCGATGGCGTGTAGTTGTGGAATTCGAGCATCAGGCGGTGCGGCGTCGAGTCGGTCGGCAATGCACTGATCCACGACGCATCCCCCTGGATCGGCAACACGAGCCAGCGGTTGGGGTTTTTGCCGCCGGCGGCGCGCACCGTGTTGACGAAGGTCTGGTAGTACGACATCAGCGTCTTCATCTTCGTGGGCGTGTAGATGGCCGGCTCGTTCGCGGCCGCGAACAGCAGGTGGTTGTCGTAGCCGGCGAACGCGGTCGCGATCTGCGACCAGGCATTGCGGAATTTCGCGTCGAGGACCGGGTCGACCGTGTCGCCGATATTGTTGTCGAACCAGCCGCCGTCCCAGTGGACGTTGATCATGACGTACATCCCTTCCGCGATGCTCCAGTCCACCGCCTGCTTGACCTTGGCCATGTAAGCGGGATCGATGTTGCCGGCGTCGTCGGCGTTCTTCATCCAGGCGCACGGGATGCGCACGGCGTTGAATCCAGCCTTGGCCGCGTTCGTGAACACGGCCTGGGTCGGCACCGAATAACCCCAGACCGCCTCCAGCGAATTGCCGAGGTTGAAGCCATAGGTGGGCATCGGCAACGGCACGTCGTCGCTGGCCGGCACCGCGGCGGCCTGCACGGCGACCGAACTGCTGGAGAGCGTCGTACCGCCTGGCTTGTCCATGACCGTGACGGCCCGGGTGCTGGCCACGCCCACCGGCGTGCACTTGAAATGCGCCTCGGTGGCGCTGGTGGATACCGTGCTCATGTCGGCACAGCCAGCCACGTTCAGCGCCAGGCCGGCGGGCAGGTTGCTGCCCGTGACCTGGAAATAGACCTGCTGGTTCAGGCGCGGGCTGGCCGCCGCCTGGAAGCCGGCATCGGTCGCATTCACCGCGCTGACGCTGGCTGCCGCCGGTTGGCCCGGCGTTCCCGTTCCCGTGGTACCGCCCGTGCCACTTGTGCCGCCTGTGCCGCCTGTACCGCCCGTGCCGGCGCTGGAACCGCCACCGCCACCGCATCCTGTCAGCGCCGCGGCGAGGGCAACCACGAGGCACATGATTGTCTTGTTCATCTCTCTATCACTCCACTAGTTCTACAACGGACCAAAGAACACATCATTGGCAATCGTATGGATGAGTTCAATTCCGTTTTTCGACAGGGGGCTTCGAAAATCCCGTGATGTGAAAGGCAAGAAACGGAACAGGAACCCTTGGCGAATGAGCGAACGGGGCATATAAAAAATGACGTGCCATCCGAATTTATGTCCGTCCCGCCGTGTCCAATCCTGCAGACGAGCGCGCGCCTGACGAACAATTCGTTTGGAGGAATTCAATCATGAGATCACTGCCGATATCCATCTGGCGGTTCGGGCTGGCGCTTGCCGCGGGCATTGCGCTGATTGCCGGCACCGGCTGCGAAAAATCGCCCGACAAGACGCGGCTGCTGGCGAAAACGACAACTGTCCTGTCGGTGCCGGCGGGCTGGAACAGGCTCGATAGCACCTTCCCGCACCATCCGACCTGGACCTTCATGCCGTCCAGCGCCCTGCCCAATGGGAAGCACGCATTGATGGTCGTATTACACGGCTGCAACCAGACGTTCGAGCAGTTCAGGCAATTCGGCAATCTGGAAGACGCGGCGACGAAGCGCGGCATCCTGCTCGCGATTCCCGACGTCGGCACACAGCATTTCGGCAACGAAATCCAGCGATGCTGGAATTACGACCAGGCGCAGGACAGCAACCATCACATGGATGAGATCATCCAAATGACCGAAACGCTCGCCGATGCGAATAGCGGGAATAACGTCGATCGCAATCACATCTATATCGTCGGCCTGTCCGCGGGCGGCGCACTGGCGCTGGATATCGCGTGCAAGCGGCCCGACCTGTTCGCCGGCGTCGGCTCGGTCGCGGGGCCATCCGTGGGCAGCATGCAGATCCTGGCCACGAACGGGCCATTCGATCTGCCACCCATCAAGCTGCCGCCGGGCCTGCCGCCGATCCCGATGTTGCGCAATAACGTCGACAATGCGACCGATACCTGCAAGGCGCTTGCCGCCGGCACGGGCAATGCCGCCCAGCTGGCGTCGCAGATCGCCAGCATCGCCGTCGGCGACATGGACAAGGGCAGTCCCAGCCATAACGACCGCTTTCTGTTTCAACCGCCGATCGACCAGGCCGAATGCGACCACGCCGGGCAAGTGGCGCTGATCCCGTACAAATGGGATCACGACAATGTGGACGCGTTCCGCAACATTTATGGTACCGATGACCTGGGTGCCGAAACGGCCGTACAGGGCGGACTGGCCACGATGCGGATCGCGGCAAAAAACGGCAAAACGCGTCTTTCTTTCGTCACGATCCCGAATGTCGGGCATGCCTGGCCGGCGGGGAAAGGTACGGGAACCTGCATTCCAAAAGATAAACCGGATGAACAGGGTGCGGGCGTGTGGATTGCGCAGCAGGGATTCAACTACCCTGAATTCATTACCAATTGGCTGATGGCCAATAATGCCCGAGGCAGCAACTCTCTGYGCCCGCGCTGACACCGCCGGATGCCGAAACGAAAGAGGGGCATCGATCGCTCGATGCCCCTCTTTGAATTCTGGCTCCCCGACCTGGACTCGAACCAGGGACCTGCGGATTAACAGTCCGTCGCTCTACCGACTGAGCTATCAGGGAATAGTG
>NZ_JBFUDR010000051.1:0-28201 GCF_056404615.1 Massilia sp. P2_C2
GCCCAGGTCCGCGCGGGCCTCCGCGCTGCGGCCCAGCGCGCGCAAGGCGCGGCCACGGGCGACGTAGTGCGCAGGATCGTTCGGCTGCAGCGCGATCAGGCGCGTATCGGCGTCGACGGCCTGTTCCGGACGGCCGCTCCAGACATACATGTTGCCGAGCGCCGACCACACGTCGGCATACGTGGGCGCCGCGGTCGCCGCCCCGCGCAGGTCCCGCTCCGCCTCTTGCCAGTGCGCCAGGCGGGCGTGCACGATGCCACGCTCGAGCAGCACGTCGACATTGCCCGGCGTGCGCGCCAGCAGCGCGTCGTAGGCGGCCAGCGCAAGCTCCGGCCGGCCGCCGTTGGCGAGGTCGCGCGCACGCGCGTAGGCATCATCGAAGCCGACGGTGGATGCGGCCGGAGCCGGCGCGGTGACGGAAGGCGGCGTCGACGGAAGCTGGGAAACGAGGGGCATCTGATATGGAAAAAGGGTCGGCGGCACGCAGCATTGTAAAATACTGCCCCGCCGAAACTTTGCCTTTTCCCGGGATGGCCGTCAAGGACAGCACGGTTGCGTCGGCCCGATCACACCGGTCACACGGCCGATCCGCCCAGCCGGCGCACGTGATCGCTCCACGCCGCGACCCGTTCCGGCGACAACGCTTGCGTGCGCCCGACCAGCGTCGTGCGCACAGGGCGGATGCCGGCCCGGCCGAGGACCATGCGGCGCATCGTCGTGAGGCCGGAACCGCCATAGCCCCACCGGTACACGATCGCGGGCATGCTCATGCTGACGATCAACCGCGCGCTGCGCCCGGCCAGCCGGCCGTTGCCGAACAGCCGGCCGGGATCGTCGACGACGACGCCGGGACGCGTGATCTGTTCCAGGAAGCCCCGCAGCAGCGCGGGCATGTCGCCCATCCACAGCGGATAAACGAATACGATGTGGTCCGCATGCTGCATCGCTTCCTGGACGGCCACGAGTTGCGGCGGCGGCGAGCCATGCCACCAGTCCGCCGGGCTGGTGAGCAGTGGAAAACTCATCCGTGCCGGCTCGACGACCTCGACCTCGTGGCCGGCGGCCCGCGCGCCCTCCACGTAGGCCTCACCCAGCGCGTGGCACAAGTGCGGACGATGGCAATCCGGGTGGCCCTGGATCAACAAGATACGCGCCCCCATCAGCAACCACCCTGCTCTCGTAAAACTCGTACTGCGCTCATCGCTTGCTCTCGTTTTGGATTCCGTCAACCAGACTAACCGAACACAACGAGGCTACGTTGCGAGATATCAAACGCCAGGGAGTTTCACGTGCTACCGAAAGTCCAGGAATATTCTGCTATCCTGATATTCCGGCGTCACCATCACGAGGACATCGGCATGACAAGCACCCGCGCCAGCCCCAGCCGCCCGCGCGCCCTGTGCACCGCGCTGCGGCACGGGCGCAAGATGCTGTGCCGGCAGATCGCCGCGCTCGCGGCCGGACCGGACGATGCGCTCGCACACGGCTTCGCCGCGCTGGTGGCCGCCGTCGAGGCCACGTTCCGCCACGAAGAACTGATCATGGAGACACTGGGCTACGTCCACCTCCACGAGCACCGCGCCGAGAATGCCGTGGTCCTGTCCGCACTGCATCACGTGCTGCCTGACGTCGAACAGGGCGACCATGCGCTGGGGCGCCAGGTGCTGGCCGCGCTGGACGACGTGCTGGCCCTGCACCGGCTCAGCGCCGACCTGGCGCTCGCGGTGGCCCCGCCAGCGGCCGACGTGCGGGCACGCGGCCACGCGGCGCGCGCGACGTTGCACGTCGCCAGGCACAGGCACTGACGACCGGCCGCGGTGTCACAACCGCTGCGGCCAGGTCCGACTCGTGCATGGACCGGTGTGCACCGTACGCTCCGGTGCGCTCACCGGCGCCGCATGCCGGCGCCGACGACGCCCGCGAGGATGATGCCGAAGCCGGCCGCGTGATACCAGTGCGGCGGCTCTTTCAGCATCGGCCAGGCGGCCAGCGTGGCGAACAGCGGGATCAGGTACACGGTGAGGCTGGCGCGCGCCGGGCCGGCGGCCGCGACGAGGCGGTCGAAGAAGAAATAGGCGCCCAGACTCGGCACGACGGCAAGGAAGGCCAGCGCGACGTACAGGCGGCCGTCGGCGAAATCGGCCACATTGCCGCTCGCCGCTTCGGCCACCGCGAACGGTGCCAGCACGAGCGCGCCGCCGCCGATCAGCGCGGCCAGCTTGACGGTGGCCGGCAGCGGCGGCAGCGGCAGGCGTTTGTTGAGCACCGTGTAGAGCGACCAGCCGCACGCGGCCAGCACGACCCACAGGTCGCCGCGGCCGAATTCCAGCTGGCCCAGCGCGGCGATGTCGCCCTTGGCCAGTACGACCAGCACGCCGAGGATCGCAAGGAACAGGCCGCCGGCCTGGCGGCGCGCCAGCGGCGCCTTCCACACGACGGTCTCGATCAGGGTCACGAGCGCGGGACAGGCGGCCAGGATGATCCCGACGTTCGCGGCACTGGTATGACGCGCACCGACGTATTGYGGCGCGACGGCCATGCCCATCCCCAGGCCGCCCAGCAGCAGGATGCGCCGCCACTTGGCGCGCAGCGTATGGCGCAGCGCCCACATGCGCGGGCCGCACGACGGCAGCAGGATCGCGAAGGCGAGTGTCCAGCGGCCGAACGCGAGGAATACGGGCGGGATGCCCGCACCCTGCGCCCAGCGGGCGACGATGAGGTTGGCCGCGAACAGCGCGGGGGTAATCAACATGAGCGGCAGTTCGGCTGCGAAGGGATCGCCTCGGTAGCCGGCGCCCGCCCGTGACACTGCATTTGACACGAGGACTCCTGACGAATGACGGCGCGGCGCGGAGCACGCCCGCGTCGGGAATGCTGCGCCGCAAGAAAGCTGGATAAGCAAGCTGCAATCTTAAGGGAGCGCGCCCAGAATGTGCTTCTGTTCGATGGCGGTCACACGGCGATTTTCGCAAGGATCGCCTACGATCTCGGCTGGATCGAGATAAAATATCTTCCTCGATGCGAAAACCATGAAGGAAGCACTGCAATGAGAGACGGCCAGCTGGACGAGACCGACCGCCAGATCCTGCGCACCCTGAGCCGCGACGGGCGCATCAGCAACCAGAAGCTGGCGGAAACGGTGCACCTGTCGCCGACGCCGTGCTGGCACCGCGTCAAGGCGCTCGAGGAAGCCGGCTATATCACGGGCTATGTGGCGATGCTGGACCAGCGGGCGCTGGGGATGCCGGACACGGTGATCATCGAGGTGACGGTCAACCGCCACGACGACGAGATCTTCACGGCGTTCTCGGACGCGCTGGCCGACCTGCCGGAAGTGATGGAGGCGTATCTGTTGTCGGGGGAATACGACTACCTGATCAAGGTTGCCGTGTCGGGGACGGAGGGGTATGAGCGCTTTTTGCGCCAGAAGCTGTACAAGCTGCCGGGGGTGACGCGGACGCGGTCGACGTTCACCTTGCGCTGCCTGAAGCGGGCGCCGTCGGTGGCGCCGTGATACCGAGGCTCGTCGGGGCCGGTGCGGCACATGGTGGGCACGGCTACCCACCCTACGGCAAAACGAACAATACGAACATTACGGACATTACGGACATCGTAGGGTGGGCTCCCCGAGCCCACCAGAGCCGCCGCAGGATCTGATTATTTCTTGGATTTGAGTTCGGTCAACTCAGCCCGCAACTTGCTGCGCTCCGCCGTCGACTTGTCGAGCTTCGCACGCAAATCGTCGAGCTCGCCCGCCAGGCTGTCGCGCGCCGTCGTCGCGCCCACCAGTTCCATCTCGGCGCGCAGGCGCGCGTCCGATTCGGCCGCCATGTCCGCGATCTTGCGCTCCAGTTCCTGGCGCAGTTGCGTCAGCTGCTGTTCCTTGCCGTCGATGGCCAGTTGATCCTTCGCCTTGCTGACGAGGGCGTCCATGGCGACCTGGCGCGCGTTCTTCAGCTCCGCGTTCAGGCGTTCGATCGTCTCGTCGCGTTCGGCGATGGCTTCCTCCGACGCCGCCGTCACGTTCGCCACTTCGTCGCGTAACGCGTCGCGTTCGCCTTCGAGGGCTTCGCCGGCCGCGCGCAGCGCCTCGATATCGGCTTCGTTGCGCGCCAACGCCTCGCGGTCGCCCGCGCCGGCCTGTTCCGCGAATTTGAGTGCCCAGTCCGCCAGTCCGGCCAGCAATTCCTGCGGCAATTCGGCCTTGGGAGGGGCCGGCGACTTGACGTTGGCAGCGCGCCATGCGGCCAGATGCTTGAAAATGGCGTTCGGCGAACCCTCGCCGAGGAAGTCCTGCACCGCTTCGATGGTGACCGCTTCGCCATCCTGCTGCAAACTGTCGGCTGCGCGTGAAACGTCGTCGTAAGTGACTTCTTGGCCTGCCATAAGGTCTTGACTCCTGCTTCGTTGGATTTCGGGAGTGCGTATGATACGCGACAGCATCATTCCCACGAAGAAATACGACGAGTGTCAGGCACGAGTGTTGCGCGGCGGACGCGCGGCCGGCATGGCCCGGACGGCGTCAGCCCGTGCGCGTGACGGCCAGCGACATCGGCTGGATCTGGTTCCGTCCGCCTTCCTTCGCTGCGTACAGCATGGTGTCGGCCTGCAGGAATAATTCATTCTCGCTGCGATGGGCCGGATAGGCGGCCAGGCCGCCGCTGAACGAGAAGTGACGCAGGTCGCCGGGTTTCACTTCGAAAGCGATGGCGCCGAATGCGCGGCGCATCGCATCGAGGCGGCGCCAACCTTCCTCCAGCGTGCAATTGCGGAAGACGACGACAAATTCCTCGCCGCCGAAGCGGCTCAGCAAATCGCCCTCTTCCATGCGCGTCGACAACGTAAGCGACAGGCGTTTGATGACGATATCGCCAAAATAATGTCCCCACGTATCGTTGATCGTCTTGAACTTGTCGATGTCGATCACGCCGAAGCACAGCGGCGTGTTTTCCATGGCCGCGCGGCGGATCAGGGCCTGCGCCTTTTTCTGCAACCCGATCTTGTTCAGCAGGCCCGTCGCGCGGTCGTTGCCGATGAGGTCGCGGTTGATGCGGATCTTGTCGGCGCGGTTGATGAGCTGGCGCGCCAGCAGTTCCGGGTCGTCCATCATGAGCAGCGCGTCGAATCCGCTGTCGAGCGCACGCCGGGCCTGCGCGGGATCGGCGCGACGTTGCAGCAGGAAGATCTCACGGACGGGATCCGCTTCGATGTTGCGCTTCAACACGCGGACGACGGATTCCGTGCGCTCGTATTCCGCATCGGTCATCAGGACGATATCGGGTTGCAACTCCTTCACACGCAGGTGCAGCGTGTGCGGGTCGGCGTGGTGGATGAGTTCCACGCGCCGGTCCAGCAGCGCAGCCTCGTCCCAGGCCGGCGCCACGCCCAGCATGGCTACGCGCACGAGGTCGCCGCGCTTTTGCTGCACGAACAGGTTGAACAGCTTGTCGACGAGGACGTCGTTGGCGATCGGCTTTTCCGCATACGCGAGGCAGTGGCTGTCGACGAGGCGCTGTTGCAGCATGAAACGGCTGCCCTGGCGCTCGCTCTGCAGGTAAACATAGCGCTGCCCTGCCGGCAGGCGTTGCAGCAGTTCGCCCAGCAACAACGTCTTGCGCCGGTCAAGCATATCGGACTGCATGTTGTACAACGCGTCCAGGTCGATCACGAACAGGCTGTCGTTGCCGGCCGCCCCGACCGCGGCGACGAATTCGCTTACCTCATGAAAGAAACGGATGTCGAAGTCGTACTTATGGGCGTGCAGCAACAGCTCGGCATGGTTATCCTTGATAAAAAAGCTGTGCGACAAGAACAACGCGTTATTCTTGTACAATGGAAAATCCCCAGCCATTGTGGCGCGCCTTCGGTGATTGAGCTTTTGATAGCGTAAAACCTGGCGCAAGCATACCGTCGTTTGCGCGTTGCACGGATGGAGACCGCGCATATTTTTATCGGATTCCGCCTACCAGCGGCATCTTTCTCTCAACCAGTTGCGCAAGGGCAAAGTTTAACGGACGACGCGCGACAGCCCGCCCAGTTTGTCGGGATTACGCACGACATAGATAGCCACGATCCGGCCATCCTCGACATGGAACGAGGTGATAGCATCAGGCACGCCATTGCGCCAGGTCAGCAAGCCAGGCGTGCCGTTGACCGTGATAATGTCGTGGCGCGTGTCGGCCCCCATCCACTTGCGCTCGATGCCGACGACGAGGCGACCGACGCGATCGGCGCCGACCACGCACCGGACCGTCGCCTTGACCTTGCCGCCGCCGTCGCCCGCAAACGTGGCATCGGCCGCCAGCAGCGCCTGCACCTGGGCCGGATCGCCCGAGCGCGACGCCTGCATGAAACGTCCCAGCAATTCCAGATGCAGTTCGCGGTTGACGGCGAACCGGGGCCGTTCCGCGCGTACGCGCTCGCGCGCACGTTGCAGCGTCTTGCGACACGCCGCTTCCGTCTTGCCGACGATCGCCGCCACCTCGGCATGATCGAAATCAAAGACTTGGTGCAGCAGGAACACGGCGCGTTCTTCCGGCGCCAGCCGCTCGAGCATCAGCAGGAAGGCCGTCGAAATGTCGTCGGCCGCTTCCCAGGCAGCTTCCGGCGACGCCACCATGTCTTCGACCAGCGGTTCCGGGAGCCAGGGCCCCACGTAGTGCTCGCGCTCCGCCTGCGCGCCGCGCAACCGGTCGATCGCCAGCCGGGTGACGATGGTGACGAGCCACGCCTCGGGGTTGCGCGCATCGTCGCTGCCGACGTTCTGCCAGCGCAGCCAGGCTTCCTGGACGATGTCCTCGGCGTCGGCACGGATGCCGAGCATGCGGTAGGCGATGCCGAACAGGCGCGGACGCAGGCGCAGAAATGGTTCGATCGGCGCAAGGCCGGCGGCGGGAGAGGTGACGGTCGCGGTATCCATGTCCATTAGACGGATGAGGGATGCAATTTGTGACAGGGCCCGGCCGCCCATTGTACGCCTCCCTGGCTTATGCCTCGATCACGGGAAGGTCATATCCAGACCAAGCATCCTGACAAGGACGAAGGTGACGAGCCCCAGGCCCAGCAGCGATAGCATGAAGACCGCGGCCACCTTGCCACCCGCGCGCAGCACCGCGCGTGTCTCGCTCGCTCTCCCCTTTTTCCCTTGATCGTAATGCCACTTGATGGCGAAGAACATGCCCGTGCCTAACACGAGCGCCTTGAACGTAACGAAGACTGTAGGGATCCAATCCATTAACTTGAGAATTTCCAGGTTATTACTTGACGCAATCTGTCGTGAGGAGCACGACCTCGAAACGCTTGCTACACGTTCTGAGGCATACTACTAAAAAGCAATTTCCATACATCGAGACAAATTGTCCCAGTTGAAAACCCTACAAGATGAGAATCTGCCCATCTGGTTGCCGCGATTGACGCCCCACGGCGGGCCACGTTTTTTGCAGATCGCGGATGCGTTGCAGGCGGCGGTGGCAGACGGCGCGCTGAAACCGGGTGACCGCCTGCCTCCGCAGCGCCAGTTGGCTGCCCAGCTGGGCGTCGATCTGACGACGATCACGCGCGCCTACGACGAAGCCAGACGCCGCAACCTGCTGGAAGGCCGTGGCGCGCGCGGCACGTATATCGCGGCGCCGAAAGTCGAATTGACCGCTATCCTCGACCTGAGCATGAATACTCCGCCACCACCGGATGGCGTGGACTTCGACGACATGTTGAAACAGGGTTTGTCTCAAGTCCTGATGGGGACAGATAATGGATTGCTGATGACTTACCACCTGGGCGGAGGAAGCGACTCCGACCGCAAGGCAGGCGCCAGATGGCTAGCACCGATGTTCGGGCAGCTGGATTCTCGACAGGTCGTTGTCTGTCCGGGTGCACAGGCGGCAATCGCCGCATTGATCCTTGCGCTGACGGCGCCTGGGGAGGTTATCCTCGCAGAGCCCACGACCTATCCCGGCTTGCGTACCGCTGCGGCCCAATTCGGCCGGCACGTCATTGCGGTGGAAGCGGACAAGCACGGGATGGTGCCCGAGATGCTCGAGGAAGCGTGCCGCCGGCACAAGCCCCGGCTGGTCTACCTCAATCCGACATTACAGAATCCGACCGCCATCACCATGCCGGAACGCCGGCGCAAGGAGCTCGCCGGCATCGCGCAGCGCTGCGATGTTCGCATCGTCGAGGACGATCCCTACTGGCTTCTTGCCGATGCCCCGCCACCACCTGTTGCCACGTTCGCCCCGGAACAGGTGGTCTACATCTCGACCCTGTCGAAATGCCTGACGCCCGGCTTGCGTGTCGCCTTCGTGCTCGTACGCGACCCGGACGAACGCGAACGATTCCTGGTCGCACTCAGATCATTCGCGCTGATGGTTGCTCCGCTGACGGCCGCACTGGCCACGCAGTGGATCCTCGACGGTTCGGCTGACCGATTGATGGCAGGCGTACGCGACGAGGCGCGCCTGCGCCATCGGATGGCCCGGGATATTCTGGCGGGGCGCTATAGCGGTGCCGGAGACGGCCTGCATGTATGGCTCGAACTGCCGGCGTATTGGAACCCCTCGCAGTTTGCGCGTGCAGCCGACAGCGAGGGCATCGCAGTCACGCCGGCGGAGGCATTCGCAACCGGCAGTCGATCCGCGAATGCTATCCGGATCTCTTTGGGTAGCATCAAGGACCGTGGGCGCCTACGGGCAAGTCTTCAACAGCTGTCCCATCTGCTTGCGCGGCGGCCCGAGCCGCTCAGCGCTGCTGTGGTTTAACTTTCCGATCCGCACGCGGTATCCGACCGCGCGCGGGCATGCGGCTTTCCCGGCCGCACACGCATGGGCGGACGCGGCGCGTCCAGGCGCACCGGCGTAATCTTGCCTTCGTAGGCCGGCATTTCGGGATCGATCTCCGCAATGTTGCCATCGAGCGACTCTCCGGCGAGGAAGGCCCCGATCGCGATGCGGACGATCTCGCGGTTCGCGGGCTCCGCCTTCAGGCTGAGCTGCTTGTTGAAGTAGAGGAACGAACAGGTCGCGCCCGCAGCCGTGGTGATCTCGACCTTCTTCGGCAGGGAAAAGCCATACCGGCCCGTCGCCCACAGCTTCACAAAGCAGGTCCCGTGTTCGGATGACGAAAATGTGAAATTCATGCGGTCATCCTAAACGCCGCATGGCATCTGAACGTATCGAATTTGTTCCAAACCGTAACGGCAGGAACATCTATTTCCTGTTCACATTTTCAGCTCGACATTAAAGCCGACGCGCGTCGCGCCCTGCTGCCAGCTCGACTGGTGCGACAGGCCGCCGGCATCCTCGTAGAAGCTCTCGGACGCTGTGTCGATGCCGAGGAGATTGTTCAGCGTAAAGCGCAGTTGCAGGTGCGCGTCGAGCTTCCACGCGGCGTACGCGTCGACGTCGCGCCGCGTCTGCTGGTGGCGGGTCTGGGCCTCGGACACGCGCACCCAACCGCCTTGCTGGTACGCCATGCTCGCGCCGAAACTCAGGCGCTCCCGGCGGTAATCCAGACCGAGATTGGCCGACAGCGGCGTCTGCGCATCGAGCCGGTTGTCCGGTCCCGGGACGGTCGATACCTCCGACCAGTTGCGCGTCACGCTCGCGCGCACGTCGAAGCCGGTCGCAGCCGCGCTCAGCATGCGCAACGGCAGCTTGACCTCGGCCTCCAGCGAGTGGACGCGGGCGTCGCCGTCGTTCAGCGGACGATAGATCCAGCGGCCGTCCGGATCCTGGTCGAGGCGCGTGCGGATGGTGTCGCTGATCATCCGCTGCGTGCCGCTCACGGACACCATCCCGCCGTCCGGCCAGAACTGCTCGAAGGCGACGTCGACGCCGTTCGCCAACTCCGGCTTCAGGCCGGGATTGCCGCTGGAATCGGGGCTGAAGCGCGTGTTCAGCGCCGACAGGAAACGCCGCGCCGTCAGCTGGTCCACGGTCGGTGCCTTGTACGTGCGCGTGAACGCAAGGCGCACCTGGCGCCCGCTCGTGCCGGGGAATTTGTACAGCGTCTGCGCCACGGGACTCAGCACGTGGCTGCGCGACGTCGTTTGCGCCTGCGTGCTGGACGCGCTGTCCGTACGCACGCCCTCCCAGCGCCCGCCGAGGTAGACGGACCACTGTCTGGCGATGCTCCACTCGTCCTGGACGAAGGCGGCGAGGCGCGTGACCTCCGGCTCGAATGCCTCGACGACGTGCGTTTCGGGCGCATCGTCCCGCTGGTCGCGGCGGTCGCGGGTGTCCTCGTTCTTCTGGCGGCTGGCGTCGACGCCCGTCACGAGCGAGTGGCCGTCGAACAGTCCGCGCGCGAACTTGGCGCGCAACGACGTGCGGCGCGGCCGCAACACCGTGTCCCAGTCGCGCGCGAGGCGGTGCGCCTGACCGGCCGAAAAATATTCCATCGCGTTGTCGTTGTCGTCGCGGCTGCGCTCGGCCGCCAGGTTCAATTCCAGCCTGCCGCCGGCGATCTTCGCGATCCAGCCGGCCTCGCCGCGCATCATCCACTGTTGGCCGGACGTCCGGCCCGGCATGTCGATCCAGTCCGGGTCGCCGAACGACCCGACCAGGTTGGTATTGCGCGACCGGCCGGACCACGCGTGGCTGCTGGCCTGCAGGCCGGCCGACAGATTCAGCTCGTTGCACTCGTCGATCTTCCAGTTCAGCCGGGGGAACACGACGCCGCCGCGGTAGGCACCGCCGCCGTTGTAGTTCGACACCCGCGCCTGGCCAACCGTACCGTCCGGCAGGGTAAGCTGGTCCGATCCCCTCGAATGAAATTCGTTGTGACCGGCGAACAGCGACCCGTTCACGAAGTACGACAGGTTGCCCACCTTCTCGCCCCACGTGCCGCCCGCCGTGCCGCCGCGCTGCAAGGTCGACCGGGTCGCATTCAGGCGCAGGTCGTGCTGCGGTCTGGCGACGACCTTGCGCAGCACGATGTTGATGGTGCCGGCGATGGCCTGCATCGAATACTCGGCGCTGGCCGCACGGATCACCTCGATGCGCTCGATCTGGTCCGGTGTCAGCGCGTCCAGCGAAAACCCCGGCGGCGGGCGGTCGCCATTGACGAGGATTTGCGTATAGCCATTGCCCAGGCCGCGCATGCGGATCGATTTGTCCGTGACGGTCACGCCGGGTGCCCGCTTGAGCACGTCGAAGATATTGTCGTCGCCATACTTGCGGATCTCTTCCGCGCTCAGCACGGTCTTGCTGGCCGTGTCGTCGCGGCGCGGATCGTAGTCGCCGGCCGCGCCCTTCACTTCCACGCGCTGGATGGTCTTGTCGCCGGCGGGGGTCTCGGTCTTGTCCGGCGTGGGCATGTCCATGTCGGCCTGGCTGGCCTGCCCTCGCATGCTCTTGATTTAGCGAAATATGCGTTCCCTCAAGATATAATCGGGCGGCCATGCTCATGCGCCGTCTTTACCTGTCGCTGCTTGCCCTGATGCTATTCGCGGCAGGCGGCACCGCGTCCGCCGCGCCCGCCGGCACGACGTACAACTTCGACGGCAGGGGCATCACGGGCTGTACCCTCACGGTCAAGAACTACACGTGCGCCAGTTTGCCGCTGGGGTCGAAGGACGGCATGGTCATCGCCAGCGAATACCGGGTCGACGTCGCGTCCGACGTGACGTTCAGTAACAACCAGGGCCTAACGATGAGCGGCAGCGCCATCCTGGCCAGTTCGGGCAACCTGGATATCAGCGGCATCAAGCCGGACGACCTGGTCGTCACGAACGGTACGCTGATCGCGCAAAAGACCTTCACCGCCGACGCACAGACACTGACGGCCGACATCCAGGCCGGCGACGCCAACCTCGGCCACGGGGCCGGCCTGACCCTCACTGGCAATGTTGCCGTGAGTGGCACCGTCTCGCTCGCCACGCACTCGACGGTCTACGGCAACATCACAGCCAAGGTGTCGGTGGAAATGGACACGCATGCCACCGTCACGGGCAACGTCGATACCGGCACCCTGACGATGAATCCGGCCCAGGCCATCATCGACGGCAACGCTTCCGTCAACAGCGCCGTGCTCGGTACGAACGACCGCGTCACGCAAACCATCTATTGCAAGGGCGGCACCCGGTCCGGCCAGTGCGACTGCGTCCAGAACAACAGCGGCTACGACGTGAACACGGCCCCGGGCCCGCACTGCCAGGGCAACCAGGTGCCGCTCGACCACATCATGATCGGCTACGATCCGACGGGCAGCGTATGCGCACCGTCGACGGTGACGCTCACCGCCTGCGCCAACGGGGCGTGCACGAGCACCTACGGCGCCGGCGTCTCGGTCAAGCTGACGCCGACCGGGCAGACCGTGGACATCGGCGGCAGCGGCGTCGCCCAGGCCAGCGTCAACTACACGCAGGCGGGCATCAACACGCTGGGCGTGACGGGCGTGACGACAGCCGGCGCCACCACCTGCATCCTCAACGGCGCCGGCGCCGCCGGCGCGAACTGCCAGGTGGACGTGGCCAGGTCGGCGTACACGATGAGCCTCGGCACCGCCACCGGCTACACGTCGGAGTCGGCGCAGACGTTGACCATCGCCGCCCTGCGCTTCGACGACGCGAGCAAGGCCTGCGTGCCGATGTTCAACGGTACGACGCGCGCCGCAAGCTTTTCCTGCGCCTACGTCAATCCGTCGACCGGTTACGTTCCCGTGCGCCTGAACGGCGTCGCGTTGAACCCGACGAACCAGGCGAGCGCGACGTGCGGCGGCAACAGCCCGTCGATGTCCCTGAGCTTCGACGCCAACGGCAAGGCCGCGCTGCCCCTGCTGTATGCGGACGCGGGCCAGGTGCAGGTGACGATCACGGACAATGGCAGCGGCAGCCCGGGCCCGGCCAGCGTCACCTCGACATTCGTGCCGGCGCGGTTCAACGTCGCCCTGAATCCCGGCACCCCACCGCTGCTGGCGGGCGCGGATTTCGCGGTGGCGGTCACCGCGCTGAACGCCGGCAACGGGGCCACCCGCAACTTCGGCCGCGAAACGGCGCCCGAAAAGCCGCTGCTGCGGGCCGTTCCATGCCTGCCGTCCGCCACCAACGCGCTGCTGAGCCAGGACCCGAACCCTGTCCTCAGCGGCGGCGTCTACACATTCAACAGCGTCGAATGGTCGGATGTCGGCAGCATCGACCTGCAGGCCACGCTCTACAGCAATTCGTATCTCGGCACGGGCAAGGTGCCCACGGCAGGCTCGACCAACGTCGCACCGAGCGGCTGCACAGGCGCGGCCGGCATGTTCATCCCGGCGTATTTCACCGTCGAGCCGGATCCCGACTGGCAACGCAAGGCCACGCTGGCCGGCGCCCAGTGGTTGCAATACTATTCGGGCGAACCGGCCATCCAGCTCAAGGTCACGGCGCGCACCGTGCAGAACGGCGTGCCGCAGAGCTATGCAGGCACGCTCGCGCGCGACGTGGCCTTCAGCGCACTCGATCCCGCCGGCGCCGCGCTGGGCGTGACCGGCACGTTTTCACCCGCGTACGCCGTGAGCGGCAGCACCGCGCCCGCGCAAGTGCGTGCGGCGGATTTCGCGGCCGGCACCGCCACCTGGACCGGCAGCTACACATTCGCCGCCAGCCCGACGGCGCAAACGCGGATGCGCGTGCGCGCCGCCGAGATCGGCCAGGGGATCGCGTATCCGGTCAGTTCGGCGGCGATTCCGGCCGGCGGGACCGTGCCCGCCGAGGCCACGCTGCTGGTGCGCAGCGGCCGCATCCGCCTGTCGAACGGCTTCGGCGGCATCGGCAAGCTCAACCTGCCGGTCGCGCTCGAATACTACACGGGCCAGACGTGGGTCAGGAACAGCGAGGACACGACGACGCAGATCGCCGCGGGCAAAGCCGCCGTTTGGACCGGCACCACGCTGGGCGATGATGTCGACGTGGGGTTGACAGGTTTCACCAACGGCGCGGCCACGCTGAGTCTCACGCCACCGAACAGGCAGCGCGGCAGCATCCCGGTCGCCATCAACCTCGGGCCGCCGAACGGCGTCACCACGTCGTGCTACTACAACGCGGCCACGCCGAACATGAAGGGCAGCACCAGCGCCGCGCTGGCCTTCCTGCGCAGCACCGACCCGTCGTGCAACAGGACCGGCGCCGACCCGTCCGCCATGGCCACGTTCGGCGTCTACGCGCCGGAGACGAAGCGCGTGATCCACGTGCGCGAGGTAGTCCAGTGAACGGCCCGGCGCGCGTAGGCGGCTTCACGATGGTCGAACTGGTCGTCGTGATGATCCTCATCGGCGTGCTGGCCGCCCTCGGCATCCCGCGCCTGATGGGCGACAAGACCATGGAGGCCGCCGTGTTCGGCGACCAGGTCGTCAGCGGCCTGCGCCGCGCCCAGGCCATCGCCACGAGCCACCGCCGCCTCGTCTGCGTAAGCATCGCCGCACAGGGCGTGACGATGCGGCTGAACGGCTGCGGCAACGCCGGCCTGGCCCTCACCGGTCTCGCCGACGACGAGTATGCGACGACGGACAGCGCGCTCGCCATCGTGCCCGTCGCGCCGCTGGGCGCCGTGCTGTTCTTCCAGCCCGACGGCCGCATCACCGCCGGCAGCGCGGGCACGACGGCGGTCGGCAACGGCAGCATCGCGATCACGGCCACCGTCAACGGCCAGGCGAACACGGTGCGCACCATCCGCGTGGAAGGGACGACCGGCTATGTGGAGTAGATACACGCGCAGCGCCGGCGTCACGCTGGTCGAACTGGTCGTCGCCCTCGTCATCATGGGCGTCGCGCTGGCGGGCGTCGTTGCCGTCTACGCGAGCACGACGCGCGCGAGCGTCGATCCCGTCATCATCCAGCAGATGCAGGCCATCGCCGACAACATGATGGAAGAAGTCCTGCTCAAGCCCTACGCCCCCGGTCCGGCGACCGGCGCGGGCGCGGGCGGCGCGCGCGTGAATTTCGACGACGTCCGCGACTACAATAGCTACGGCCAGGGCATCCAGGGGATCCGGGACGTCGAGGGCAACGTGATTCCCGGTCTGGAACGCTACACGGTCCTCGTCACGGTGACGTCGACGGCGCTGACGAACATCCCGGACACGGACGCGCTGCAGATCGTCGTGACCGTCAGCGTGAACGGCAGCGCCACCAACGAGGGCCTGCCGCGGCCCATCGTCCTGACCGGCTGGAGGACCAACCCGTCATGATGCACCGGCGCCGGCACGGCTTCACCCTCGTCGAACTGATCGTCGTGATGGTCGTCGTGGGCGTGATCGCGGGCATTCTCGTGCTGCAGGTGCGGCCGGCGATGCAGTCGTACCTCGCGGTCCGCCAGCGCGCCAACCTCACGAGCCAGCTTGACGCCGCGCTGCGCCGCGTCGTCGCGGACGTGCACGCGGCGGTGCCGAATTCCCTGCGCTTCACGCAGGACGCGAGCAACCAGTGCATCGAATTCGTGCCGACCAGGGACGGCGGACGGTTCCGCACCGATATCGACACGACGCCGGCGGCCCAGGCCAGCACGTTCAACGCGCCGCTCGTCGGTGGCGTGCCGACGAGCCGGTTCGGCGTCCTCACGACGTTCGCCACGACCGGCCTGCAGCGCAKCGCACAACCCAACGACTACATCGTGGTGGGCAACCTGAACCGCGACGACGTCTACGCCGGTACCAACGTGGGCGTCATCCAGGCGATCGCCGACAGCACGCAGGCGGCCGACCGCGCCGTCGCCGCGCACCTGGTCACGCTGGCGGCGCCGGTGAGCTTCCCGGCCGGCTACGAGGGCGGCCGCTTCGTCGTCGTGCCGTCCGGCGAGCGGGCCGTGACCTACACCTGCGACCTGGGCGCCGGCATCGTCTGGCGCGTCACCGGCTACACACCCAGCGCTTCCCAGCCCACGACCTGCCCGACCGGCACCGCGCGGCTCGTCGCCAGGGTCACCGATTGTGCCTTCGCCTACCGCGAGAACGAAGGCGCCACGCAGCAGAGCGGCTATCTGCAGATGCGCCTCGGCCTCACCGACGGCGGCGAGACGGCCACGGTGACGATGGGTACCCACGTGGAGAACGTGCCATGACGCGCCGCCAGGCCGGTTTCGCGTACATAGCAGCCGTCGTGTTCCTCGTCGTGCTGGCCGGTTTCGCGCTGGCCGCGCTGCGCCTGTCCACCACGGCGCAGGCGACCGTCAACCAGCAGGTCATGGGCGCACGCGCGAACCAGGCGGCGCGGGGCGGCATCGAATGGGCGCTATACCGGCTCAAGGGCGCGACGGTTACCGCGGGCTGTTTCACGTCCCCCGCCACGCCCGGGACGGTGGACGGCACGACACTGGACGACTTCGTCGCTGCCACGGGCTTCCGGGTCTCGCTCACCTGCACGGCGCGTTCCTATAACGAAGGCCAGAATCCGGACGGGTCGAACCGGGCGAAGAACATCTTCGAGCTGACGGCCACCGCCTGCAACAGTGCGTCCGGCCGGTGCCCGGACAACGTCGTCCAGGCGAGTCCGGACTACGTCGAGCGCAGGCGCAGCGTCTCGATCTGCATCGCGACGGACGGTACGGACTGCTACTGACGCGCGCCATGTCCGCCCCGACCTCACCCGACCCGCACCGCGTGGCGGCATCGCCCAGCAACCTCGAAGGCTGGCGCCGCGTGGCGCTGGAATTCCTGTGGTTCGGCATCAAGGAAGCGCGCGCCTGCCTGTTCGCCGGCCTGTTCTTCGCGTGCGTCGTGATCGTGCCGCGCGCCGGCCTGCTCGGTGTGCCGCGCTATGACGTGTTGCTCGCGGCGGCATTGGCGATCCAGGCGGGGATGCTGGCCGGCGGACTGGAAACGCGCGACGAACTGAAGGCGATCTGCCTGTTCCACGCACTCGGTTTCGCGCTGGAGGCGTTCAAGACGTCGAGCGGCATCCACTCATGGAATTATCCGGACTTTGCCTACACGAAGGTGGCGGGCGTGCCGCTGTTCTCGGGCTTCATGTATGCCGCCGTGGGCAGCTACATCATCCAGGCGTGGCGCCTGCTCGACCTGCGCGTGCGCCATCATCCGCCGCACTGGATGGCGGCGCTGGTGGCCGGGGCGATCTACGTGAATTTCTTTACGCACCATGCGCTGGGTGACGCGCGCTGGTATCTGGCGGCCGTCGCGCTCGGGCTGTATGCGCGCACGACGGTCAGCTTCCGCCCGCTGGACCGCGAGCGGCGCATGCCTCTGCTGCTGGGATTCGTGCTGACCGGGTTCTTCATCTGGCTGGCGGAGAACCTCGGGACGTTCTGGGGGCTGTGGCGCTATCCGAACCAGCTGGGCGCCTGGTCGGCCGTACACGTGAGCAAGTGGAGCGCGTGGTCGCTACTGGTCATCATGACGTTCACGATCGTCGCCAACCTCAAGCACGTCAAAGCGCGGATACACGTACCAGAGTCGTGACCAGGGGCTTGGCGAATGCCATCGCCATGGGCAGGGCGCACAGTACGATCATCACGCCGATGCGCACGCGGCGTGCGCGCTGCGTCTGTTCCGCCAGGCGGGATACGCGGAATCCTGCGTCGTAGTTCATGGAAGTCCTTTCATGCGAATGAGTCGACCAAATAATAATATGAACCTGGAGAAACCTGCGACACGAATGGTTGCTCCTGTAATCCGATGCACTGCCCCCGGAAAACGGGGCTAAAAAATCAGATTACACCGCTTGGCTTCACAAATCCATGAGCTAGAACAAACCGCTCTCAAAATCATAATAATCGTCTGATTTTTTCCACGCCCGGCCCGGCGTCAGCCGCCGCAGACGACGGCGGACCCGTCCGTGGATTTCTCGCAATAGGCGGCTTGCCCGCCGCAGGCCACATCATTCCCGTCTGATGACTTGAGGCAGTAATTGGCCTGACCACCGCAGGCAACGCGACGGCCGTCCGACGATTGCTGGCACATCGTGGCCAGACCGCCGCAAGCGACACGACGCCCGTCCGCCGACTGCTGGCACAGCGTGGCCTGGCCGCCGCAGGCGACCTGGCGCCCATCCGCCGACTGTTCGCAGTGCGAAGCGCCGCCCCGGGCCTGGGGCGCGGCGGCGGCGGGCGGGTGGCTGTCGGTCGCGATCACGCATCCGCCCAGCAGCGCCGCCGCGGCGGCCATGGCCAAGACGCCGCGGAAGGCGGCTAAAAAGTGTTTCGGCATCATGTGACGATTCCTGAAAGTAAAAGAATGGCATCGTACCCTGCCGGCACGTCCGCAATTCTCCCGGAATGTCACACCGCCAGCGGCGGGCTCAGCTGCGATCGACGACGAGGGCCAGGCGACCGTCGCGGACGACGTATTCGGATTCACCGCGCAGCGCCAGCCGCGTGCCGGCGGGGGGACCGCCCGGCAGGTCGACGGCCAGCTGGGCGCGCCAGGCGATCGCCGCGACGAGCGCATCGCCGCGCGGCGCCAGCGCCGTGACGCGCTGCTCGCGCTCGGCGAACATCATCTTCGCCTGTTCCGCCAGCACGCGGAACGCGTCGCGGCCGTCGCTGGCCGCCGTGAGCTGGCCGCCGGACCAGTTTTCGAAACGCACGTCGGCGGCCAGCGTGGCGAGCATCCCCTCGACGTCGAAGGCATTATAGGCCGTCACGTAGCGCTCGATCAGGGCCAGGGCTGCGGGAGTGATCGTCTGTGTGGTCATTCGCTGCTCCTTTCTGCTGGGCGTGTCAAAAACGTGAATCCGGTGTTCAGGCGAAGCGCCAGGCGATCGCGGAGGCGTCGTCGGCCGGCTTGGCGGCCAGTCCCGCAGCGATCCCGCCTGCCTCGAAGGCGCGCAACTCGTCCAGCAGCGCGTCCAGCCCGCAGGTGCGGCAGGCGGCGAGCAGGCTTGCATCCGTGTGCAGCCCGTATGAATCGACGAGGCGGTACAGCCCGTCGCTGAGGAGCAGCAGCAGCGCGCCCGGTGGCGCCGCCACCGTCGCCGTGCGCGCGGCGAACGGCCCGCGCGGGTCCATGCACAGCACGACCGGCCGCGCCGCCGTGTTCTGTTCGTGCCGGCGCGCGCGCAGCATCGGCAGCAGCCGCGTCCAGCGCTCGGCCGGATCGGAGACGCCCTCGGCCACCAGCGCGGCGACGGATGCCTGGACCGCGGCTTCCTGCGGATTGTCGAACGGGTCCAGGTCGCGCACGGCGCCGTCCGGATCCCGCAGCAGGACCTTGCTGTCGCCCAGGCAGAACAGGTCGAGCGTGTGCGTTCCCGTGGCCTCCGGGTCGTGCACGCGCACCCAGCCGAGGGTCGCGACAGGCCACGCATAGGGCGGCACGTCGATCCCGGCCCCGAGGGCCCGGTACGCGGCGCGCGTGGCGTCCAGCGCTTCCAGCACGAGGTCGGCCTGGCACGCATCGAGCCGCAGCACCCGTCCGAAATCCTGGGCGAAGCGGCGCACGAACCAGGCGGGATCGCTGGCACCGGCCGTGACGGACCGGTCCGGCGTCAGCGGCGTCGCGCCATCCATCAGGACGAGGTCGGTCCAGCCGTCCCGTTCGTACACGACGACGACGTCCTCGTTGATCCGGCCTTTGCCGGCCGCCGACGCCAGGCTGTAACGCATGCTGCCTCCGCTATTGTCTCCGTCACTATAAGCGATTCGGGTAGCGCACGGATGAAGTCGCGGAACGACAGTCCGAATATCCGTGGTTCGCACGCTTTCAGGCCATCGTCATGCGACGCGGTCACAACAGCCGGATACCCGGCAAGGTCCGCAGCGACGTCTCGCGCATCACTTGCACGAAATCGTCCAGGTAGGCGTCGTCGCGGCCGGTGCCTGCGTGCCGGGTGACGGCGTACAGGCGGCCCGTCAATCCTTGTTCCCCGATGCGCTGCTGCGCCACATAACCCCGCTGCAGATAGGTCTGCACGGCCCACAACGGCAACGCGGCGAAACCACGACCGCTCGCCACCAGCTGCAGCATCGCCACCGTCAGCTCCGTCGTGCGGCGCGGCGGCTCCACGCCGGCCGGGCGCAGCACCTGCCGGACGAGGTCCAGCATCTCGTCCGGCACCGGGTAGGTAATCAGCGTCTGCCCTGCGAAGTCGTCCGCCTCGAGATACGGGCGCTCCAATAGCGGGTGAGCCAGCGGGAGGATGGCGACGATGTCGAATGCGAACAGCGGATGCACCGCGACGTCGCGCTCGTCCGGATCGACTTCCGAGACGATCGCCACGTCGGCCCGGTCCTGGTGCAGCAGGCCGACGGGATCGGACTGGAAGCCCGACACGATGTCCTGCTCGACCTCGGGCCAGCGCAGGCGCAGCCCGTCCATCGACGGCATCAGCCAGTCGAAGCACGTATGGCATTCGACGGCGATGCGCAGCTTGCCGGCGCCGTGGCCCGTCATGCGGACGATGTCGCGCTCGGCCTTTTCCACGGCCGGGATCACGGTCTCGGCCAGTTCCAGCAGCCGGCGCCCCGCGGGCGTGAACGCCACCGGCGCCGACTTGCGTTCGAACAGCGTCAACCCATAGAACTCTTCCAGCGCCTTGAGCTGGTGCGACAGCGCGGACTGGGTCACGTTCTGCAGCGCGGCCGCGCGCGAGACGCTGCCCGCCTCAAGCAGGGCCAGAAGGGTGCGCAGGTGGCGCAGGTCGAGAATCGAAGTCGGCATGAGCGGAATTCATCTGGTCAGAAAAATAATTCGTTTGAATTATGCCGGCTGCTCATCGATGATGACAAGTATTATTCATCCAGATGAGGCAACAACATGATCAAAACTCATATTCTCGGTTATCCCCGCATCGGCGCGCAGCGCGAGCTGAAATTCGCGCTGGAACGCCACTGGCGCGGCGAGATCGACGAGCAGGCACTGGAAGCCGTCGGCGCCGGCCTGCGCGCACGCCACTGGGCCGAGCAACGCGCGGCCGGCCTCGATTACGTGAGCGTCGGCGACTTCGCCTACTACGACCAGGTTGCGGACCACGTGCTGCTGTTCGGCTGCGCGCCGGCGCGCTTCGGCTTCGACGGCAGCGAGACGCCGCTGCAGCGCCTGTTCACCCTGGCGCGCGGCGTGGCCAGCGAAGCGCCCGCGGCATGCGGTTGCGGCCATGCGCACGGCAATGGCGATGCCGATGCCGCCACCGCCGGCAAGCCGGCACTGGAAATGACGAAATGGTTCGACACGAACTACCATTACCTCGTGCCGGAATTCGACGCGGCCACCACGTTCTCCCTCGCGCCGGAACGCCTGCTGGCCCACGTCGATGAAGCCCGCGCACTCGGCCACGCCGTCAAGGTCACGCTGGTCGGCCCGCTGTCCTTCCTGTGGCTCGGCAAGGCGAAGGACGGTATCGACCGCCTGGGCCTGCTGGACGACCTGCTGCCGCATTACTGCACGCTGCTGGCGCGCCTGAAAGCAGCCGGCGTGGCCTGCGTCCAGCTCGACGAGCCGATCCTCGGTCTCGACCTGCCGGGCGACTGGTCGCTCGCGTTCGAGCGCGCCTACCACCTGCTGCACGCGGCAGGCGTTCCGCTGCTGCTGGCGACGTATTTCTCGCCGCTGCAGGAAAACCTCAGCCTCGCCTGCAAGCTGCCGGTCGCCGTGCTGCACGTGGACGGCGTGCGCGCGCCGGAAGAGCTGCGCTCCGTGGCTGACTGGCTGCCGGAACACAAGGTGCTGTCGGTCGGGATCGTGGACGGCCGCAATATCTGGCGCAGCGACCTGGACGCCTGCCTCGAACGCCTGCGTCCCGTGCTCGAGCGGCGCGGCGACCTCTGGCTCGCCCCGTCCTGCTCGCTGCTGCACGTGCCGTTCACGCTGGCACAGGACGCCGCGCTCGACCCGGAGCTGCGCAGCTGGCTGGCCGGCGCGCGCGAGAAGCTGGACGAACTGCGCATCCTGAAGCAGGCGCTGGCCGCGGGCGAGCAGACGGTCGCGATGGACCTCGCGCAAAGCCGCGCCGCGCTGGCAGCCCGCCGCGCCAGCCCGCGCGTGTCGCGCCCGGATGTCGCCGCCACCCTGGCCGCGCTGCCGGATGACGCCGACCGCCGTACGTCACCGTTCGCCCAACGCCAGGCCGTGCAGCGCGCCCGCCTCGACCTGCCCGCGTACCCGACGACGACGATCGGTTCGTTCCCGCAAACGGCCGCGATCCGCGCCGCCCGTGCCGCCTGGCGTCGCGGCACCCTGCCCGAAGCCGAGTACCATGCGACCATGCGCGCCGAGATCGCCCACGCGGTGCGCGTGCAGGAAGACCTGGGCCTGGACGTGCTCGTGCACGGCGAAGCGGAGCGCAACGACATGGTCGAATACTTCGGCGAGCAGCTGGACGGCTTCGCGTTCAGCGCCAACGGCTGGGTGCAGTCGTACGGCTCGCGCTGCGTGAAGCCGCCCGTGCTGTACGGTGACGTGGCCCGGCCCGCGCCGATGACGGTTGCGTGGACCGCCTACGCGCAAAGCCTCACGCAGCGGCCGATGAAGGGCATGCTGACCGGCCCCGTCACGATCCTGCAGTGGTCGTTCGTGCGCGACGACCAGCCGCGCGCCCTCACCTGTGCCCAGATCGCGCTGGCGATCCGCGCAGAGGTGACGGACCTGGAGCAGGCCGGCATCGGCATCGTGCAGATCGACGAGCCCGCACTGCGCGAAGGCCTGCCGCTGCGCCGTGCGGCGCGCGACGCCTGGCTCGACTGGGCCGGCCGTGCGTTCCGCATCGCCGCCAGCGGCGTCGCGGACGGCACGCAGATCCACACCCATATGTGCTACGCCGAGTTCAACGACATCCTGCCCGCGATCGCCGCGCTGGATGCCGACGTCATCACGATCGAGACCAGCCGTTCGGACATGGAACTGCTGGCCGGCTTCGGCGCCTTCGCCTACCCGAACGAGATCGGCCCCGGCGTGTACGACATCCACTCGCCGCGCGTGCCGGCCACTAGCGACATGGTACGCCTGCTGCGCAAGGCGGCCGCCGTCGTCCCCGCGGGCCAGCTGTGGGTAAACCCGGACTGCGGCCTCAAGACGCGTGCCTGGCCGGAGACCGAAGCCGCGCTGCGCAACATGGTGGCGGCCGCCCGGCTGCTGCGCGCCGAGGCAGAGGGCGGCCTGGCGCGGGCGGCCTGAGAACCTGTCCCGGCTGCACGCGAACTGGCAGGGTGGGCATTTGGGGCCGGGGGCCCCAAATGAAACGTGCCCACGCGAGCGTCGACGTAACTTGAACGTCAACATGACTCGAACGTCACGCGTGGGCACAGGGTGCCCACCCTACGGGCTGGATGCCGCGCGACGCGAACCAGTCGTCGAACCGCTCGGGTTGCGCCGTGCGGTCCGCCAGCGCCACATAGCCGTCCGGCCGCACGAGGTAGGCGGCGTCGCGCGCGAAGCCGGCCGACTGGCAGGCGTCGCACCAGTCGTAGCGGTGCAGACCGATGCCGCGGCGTGCGCACCAGGAGTCCAGCCCCGGCTGCACGTTGCCGTACACGTGCACCTGCCACGCGATGTCGGACAGCCAGGCATAGTTGTCCGGTCCGCCGTGCCCGGTCCAGGGCAGGCGGTCGCCGCCGCGCACGTGGCCGGCGTGGCCCGCGGACAGGGGGCTGTCGCGGTACTCGATGCCCGTCTGCGACAGCACGCGGAACAGGAACGCGCGCACCGGTTCGATGCCGTACGCGGCCGAGGCGAACAGCGGTGCGATCCGGGTACGCACGAAGTCGGCAAAGCCGCCGTCGGCCGTGACGAAGGAGAACACGCGGTCCGTCGTCTCCACCAGCTTGAGGGCGAACGCCTTGCGCTCCACCTCGTAGCTGTCGATCAGCGTCTCCGGCGCGCGGGCGCGCACCACGTGCGCGAGCTTCCATGCGAGATTGATGGCGTCGCCGATCCCCGTGTTCATGCCCTGCCCGCCGGCCGGGCTGTGCACGTGGGCGGCATCGCCCAGCAGCAACGCGCGTCCGGTACGGTACTGACCGGCGACGCGGTGGTGCACGCGATAGGTCGAGAACCAGTTGACGCGCTCGATCTTCATGCCCAGGCTCGTGATCGCGCGCTGGCGCACGTCCTCGAACCCGAGTTCATGGCCTTCCGCCACCTCGGCGTCGCGCACGGCGCCGATCAACCTGGCGTGGCCTTTCAGGTCGTACGCAAGCAGCAGGGCGAAATCGCCGTCTTCCAGCGACAAATGGATCTCGCCGTCGGCAGACGGGCCGGCCACCTCGACGTCGGCCACGTAGAACGTGTGCTGGTACGTGCCGCCCTCGAAGCCGCTGCCCAGCTGGTGCCGCACGGCCGAATGGGCGCCGTCGCAGCCGGCCAGCCACGCGGCGTGGCACACCGTCTCCCCGCCAGGTCCGCGCAGGCGCGACTTGACGCCATGGGCATCCTGCTCGAAGCCGAGCAGTTCCGTATTGCGCTCGACGCGTACGCCGACTTCCTCCAGCCGGCGCACGAGCACCCGTTCATGGCGGTCCTGCGGGTAGATCAGCACGAACGGATACGGGGTCAGCTCCYGGCCGGCGTCGCGGAAACTGAGACGGGCGCGGCGTTCGCCCTTCACCCACATGTTGATGGCGGGGTTGCGCAGGCCGCCTTCCACGATCTCGTCCGCCAGGTCCAGCTGGCGGTACAGTTCCAGCGTGCGGGCCTGCACGGCCATCGCGCGCGAGCTCGTGCCGGGGCCATCCGTGCGGTCCACGATGCGTACCTTCACGCCCTGGCGTACGAGCCACAGGGCCAGCACGAGGCCGGTCGGTCCGGCGCCCACGATCAACACTTCGGTCTCGTCCATCATGCCTCCAGTCAAGGATTAACTTCAGGCAAAACCGCCCGCCGATGGCGCACGGCAGCGAGACAATATGTTACGCGCGTCCCGCTAGAATGCCACGGACGGGTTTGTTTGCCGCAAGGAGCATGTCGTGAAGATCGTTTGCATTGCCCGGGGCTCGCTGATCCGGGAACCGGGACCGCGCGAGGACACACCGGGCTGGACGCTGACGCCCTGAAAAGGGTCAGCCGCCTGCCTTCAGCCGCGCCATCAGCTTGCGCACGTCGTCGGCCTGGGCGAACCGCATATCGCCCGCCAGCAGGCTTTCCAGCTCCGTGCGCGCGCCCTGCTTGTCGCCGCTGGCGGCCAGGGCCGTTGCGAGGTGGAAGCGGATGTCGCGTGCCTTCGGCGCCAGCGCCTGCGCCTGGCGCAGCACGGTCACGGCGCGCGCCGTGTCTCCCTTGTCGACAAGGATCCAGCCCAGCGTGTCCATCACGTCCGCCCGCTGCGGCGCACCGCGCAGCGCCGCCTCGGCCGTCGCGAGCGCACGCGCGTCGCCCAGCGCCTGGTAGCACGTGGCGAGGTTGTTCAATGCGATCGGGTTGCCGGGCTGGCGCTCGAGCACGTCTTCCAGCTGCGCCGCCGCGCGCTTGAAGTCGCCGGCGCCGATCCACGTCTGCGCGCGATACGCGAGCGCGCGCACGTCGTCCGGATGCGCCCCGAGCCATTTGCCGAGCCGGCTTTCCGCTTCCGGCACGCGGCCCGCCTGGCGCAGCGCGTTGTCGATCTTGATCACCAGCTCGTTCGTCGCGTGCAGCGCATAGGCGCGGTCGTACGCGGCCAGCGCAGGCACCGGCTGGTGCTTCGCCATCAGGATGTCGCCCTGCAGCTGGTATCCGGCCGCGCCTTGCGGATGCCGGCGCTGCAGCCGCTCGGCGATCATCAGTGCGAGGTCGTGGGAACCCTTGCGCACGTACAGCCCGGCCAATTCCACCTGGGCCGACGGGAAGTCCGGCTGGATCGCCAGCACGCTCTTGAGGTCGTCCTCGGCCTGCGTCGTGTTGTTCAACACGAGGCGCAGCGACGCCACCTGCATCAGCGCCGGCGCGGAACGCGGCAGCGCCTGCGCCAGCTGCTTGTACGATTCCAGCGCGCCCTGCACGTCGCCGCGCGCCAGTTGTGCCTTGCCCAGCAGGTCGAGCAGGTCCGGGTCTTCCGGATGGCTCACCTGCAGCCGGCGCGCCAGGTCCAGCGCCTTTTCCGTGCGGCCCGTGCGCAGATACTGCGCGCACAGGTCGACACCGGGGCCGATCGCGCGCGCATCGACGGCGGCGGCCTCCTCCAGCCAGTGCGTGACCTGGGCCGCGTCGTGTTCGCGCTCGGCCAGCACGGCCAGGCCGTCCATCGCCTCCACGCTCGTCTTGTTCCGGCCGAGGAAATCCAGCAGCACCTGGCGCGCCCGCACGGTGTCGCGCGCGTCCAGCGCCAGTTGCGACAGGCCGGCGGCCGCACGGAAGTAGGTCGGGTCGAGCTGCAGTGCGCGGGCGAAGCTGACCCGCGCGGCGTCAGGCTTGCCCTGCGCCGCCAGCACCTGGCCCTTCAGGGCGTGCGGCAGCGGCTGGTCCGCCCGGGCGCGTTCCAGCGCCAGCGCCGCATCGAGGGCGGCGTCGCGCCGGCCCAGCTTCAGGTTCGCCTGCACCAGCGCCTCGCCGGCGTCGGCGGCCCCCTTGTCGAGCACCGCCGCCGCCTGCAGTTCGCGTACGGCGTCGTCCGTGTCGCCCGCAGCCAGGCGCGACAGGCCCAGTCCCGTGCGCAGCGGCGCCGACGCGGCATCCAGCGCGCTCGCCCGCGCATACAGGTCGGCCGCCTGGCCGAAGCGGCGCGACTGCATGTCGGCGTCGGCGGCCAGCCCGAGCACCTGGGCGTCGGCCTGGCGCTCGTCCAGCAGCGGCTCCAGGACGGTGCGGCCCTCGGCCGCATGGCCCGAGCCGATCAGCGCCTGCGCCAGCAGTTTGCGCGCATGCAGGTTGGCGGGATTACGCTCGAGATAGCGGCGGAAATACTGCTCGGCCTGGTAATACGAGCCCAGCCTCAGGTTGACGGTGCCGGCCAGCAGCACGCTCGGCATGTGGTCCGGCACGGCCTTGAGCACCCGGTACAACACGTCGCGCGCGGCGTCCGGTTTGCCGGTCGAGTAGTCGAGCAGCGCCTGCGTATAGCCCACCAGCAGGCTGCCCGGCGCGCCCTTCGCGGCCAGGTCCAGCTCGGCCTGGGCCAGTTGCGGCTGGCGCAGGCCGATCGCCAGATAGGCTTTTTCCACGTGCGCGGTGCGGTGCTGCGGGCTGGCGGCCAGCACACGGTCGTACAGTGCCAGCGCGTCGCCCGGACGCCCGCCCGCGCGCACGAGGTCGGCCTTGAACATCAACGCATCCACATTGCGCGCATCGCGCGCCAGCACGCGGTCGGCGTAACCATGTGCCGCGTCCGCATGGCCTTCCACGATGGCGAGGCGGCCGAGTCCCACGAGGGCCGCCGCGTCCTCCGGCCGCTGCGCCAGCACGTGTTCGTATGCGGCGCGCGCCTCGTCGTTGCTGCCCAGCGCCAGGAAGGCGTCGCCGCGCGCCGTCTGCAACGCCGGATCGTCCGGCGCATGCGCGGTCTCGTCCAGCGCCTTCCTGTGCTGGCCTTCCATCACGAGCGCCGCCGCCAGCGCGGCCAGCGCAGGGCCGCGCTGGTAACCACGGTCGAGCGCCTGGCGCGCTTCCTTCTCCGCCGTCGTGCTGTCGCCGAGGTCGAGATAGGTCTGCGCGAGCTGATAGCGCGTCGGGGCGCTGCCCGGTTCCGCGTCCAACGCATTCTTGAGGACGATCAGCGCCCCCTTGAAATCGCCCTGGCTGCGCAGCTTCGCCGCCTGGGCGCGCTGTTCGGTCGCCGTGGGCTGGTCGCAGCCCGCGAGTGCGGCGGACAGCACGGTCACTGTGGCGGCAACAGCGAGGCCGGCGGCCAGGCGGCTGGCGACGCGCCCGCGCGGGAAGGCGTTGGATCGGATCGGCATGGACGACCTTGTCGTAAGTCAATCGTGTATTTTCGTAGCGCAAGCGCGAATTACGCAAGCAAAAACTGTCGCGCATGACAGCGGCGCCACGCCGCGGTTTCCCGGCCTGTCGGCCACCTTTACAGTTGTAGATAGTCCACGAAGGTTATGAGTATTAAATAATTGATTTACAAGTTAAGTTTATCTGTGGCATGATTCCTGCTACCGACTATCAGTCGAGCGAACCTATTGGGAGAATCTGTGAAAAACGCGATCAGAACGGCCGCCGCGACCGTGTTTGTGCTTGGTGCCAGCCAGTGCTGGGGCGCCACCATCACCGATTCCGGCGTCACCGCCTATTATGGCGCAGATAACCTGGGTGCCGCAGACGTCATCGGCGGCAGCACGTACGACATCTCGAGTGCGGCTATCACCCGCGCCGGCAACGTGCTGACCATCACGATCAATACCAACTTCGCGGGCCAGGCTGCCAAGAC
>NZ_JBFUDR010000052.1:0-27799 GCF_056404615.1 Massilia sp. P2_C2
GCCCGAGGCCGTGTTCAACGTGATGGAAAGCCTGCTCCCCGAATACAGCGCGTTCGGCGCCGTGCGCGAGCCGGGCGGGAGCGCGTTGCCAGGTATCGCGCCGTCGAACGCCTACCGCTGCCGCGACGGCATCGTGCTCGTCGCGGGCAATGGCGACARCATTTTCAAGCGTCTCATGCACGCCATCGGCCGGCCCGACCTGGCCGAGGCGCCGGACCTCGCCAACAATGCGGGCCGCGTCGCGCGCGTGGACGAGATCGACGGGGCCATCGGCGCCTGGACGGCCGAACACGGCGTGGCCGAGGTGCTGGAGACGCTGGGCCAGGCGCGTGTCCCGGCCGGCAAGGTCTACACGGCGCGCGACATCGCCAAAGACCCGCACTACCGGGCACGCGACATGATCCTCACGCAGGCCACGCGCGACGGCTACGACGTCGAGGTGCCGGGCATCGTGCCCAAGCTGATGGGCACGCCGGGTGGCATCCGTTCGGCCGCGCCGCACCTGGGCGAGGACACGGACGCCGTCCTGCGCGAAGTCGGTCTCACGGAGGAGCAGATCGCGGCGCTGCGCGCGCGCGGCGTCGTCGCCTGATCCGCGATGCCACGACCGCCGCCTGCATGCGCGTCAGCGGATGACCGTATCGCAGTGCGCGATCTCCGTCCGTCCATGTCCGGCCACGATGTCGCCACCATACACGGGCAGGTCGAGGTAGGCCCGCTCCGTCGCGCGCACGGCCAGCACATAGGCCTGGCGCACCGTCTTGTGGCGCAGGACGACTTGCGCGACATAGGTCGGGGCCAGTACGCGCTGGGGCTTGCGCTTGCCCAGGTCGACGTAGCCGAACCGCAGCGTGGCCGATTCCACGAGGCCGGACGGGATCTCGCGCAGGCCGAGCAGGGTGCCCAGTTGCGCCACGATCTGGCGCGCGCCCTGTTGCGGTTCGATGATGGCGGCCCGGTCGAGCACTTCGCCGTTCGCGGGACGCGCGTGCACCGCCAGCATGTCGAGGCGGCCGTCGCCCGCGAGCCGCAGCGCCACCGACGCGGCACCCAGTACCGGGATGCCGCCGGCGTACTGGCGCCAGGCGCCGAGGGCGCGGAACAGCGTCGTTGCGGACGTCTTGCCGGCCGGGTCGGCACCCTGGCCGCGTGTGCGGAACAGGCGCTCGGAGCGCAGTTCGCCGTTCGGGCCGACCCAGTCGGCCAGGGTCAGCTTGCGTGCCCGTTCCTCGACGACGCGTTGCAGTACCTCGCGTTCGGTGTCTTGTCCGAACGGGCTTTCCGTCGGCGCCAGGCCGGAGACGAAGCGCAGCGCGCCGGACGCGTGATAGACCATGGCCCGCGCGCCGTCCGGTAGATGAATCACCGTGTGGTCGTCGCGTTGCTGCCAGGTGCCGCCGTTGTCGTGCGGGCAGTCGTCGTGTTCCTGTAACAGCGCGACGAAGCGCCGTGCGCGTGCCTGCAGCTGTTCCTGCGTGGGCGTCTGCAGCAGCAGGACGTCGGCCTGTTCGGGTATCTTCGTGTCGGTACAGGCGCCGGCCAGCGCGTGCAGCAGGGTGTGATCGTTCATGGTTCAGCCCTCCGTCCAGTACCACAGCAGGCAGGCCTGTTGTGCAGGCGCCAGGTCCGGGGTCACGGTGCCATGGCCCCACAGGTGATCGCGATTGAGGGCGCTGAGGTCCCAGCGGATCGCGCCGCCGTTCCAGGTGGCGGCATCGCCCACGCACACGGTGATCGGATGGTTGTCGACCCACCAGTCCGAGACGCCGTCGTGCCAGGCGTGGCAGACGGTGCTGCCGTGGACCAGGTCGTCGCCGACGTCCTCGCCGCATTCGTCCGTCGTGATGCCGTCCCACATCAGGTCCCACGCGCCGCAGTAGATGTGCATGCGCGCGAAGATGTTCCACAGCCCCGTGACGGTGGGGAGCGCGGCCGTGTCGCACGAATAGGCCATCACCCATTCGTTGTTCCAGTCCTCGCCCAGCTGCCAGCGCGCGGAATTGGCGTACCACTCGGTGACCGGCGTGTCGTACAGCAGCACGACGTGGCCCTGGGCGTCGTGGTTGCCGTGGGTTTCGATCCAGAACAGGTCGACGTCGTCGACCCAGTGGCGGTCGTCGCCGCCCTGGTCGCTGTCGCGGATGTCGGTCTCCCAGACGTCCGTATTCGCCCAATAAAACGCGCGCTGGTGGCCGGCGCCGCGCAGCTTGCTGTCCAGGCCATTACTTCGATTGAATGTGTAGGTGAGATCGCCCGCCGTGTCCACGTGCGCCGCGCGCGCGTGGCCGAAATTGCGGATCGCCTCGACACCGAACCGTGCCATGATCGTCTCCTTGGTGATGCCGCTTGCATGAATGCTCGGGCGGCTTCCGTAAGGTAGCGGGACGCGGCCGGTGCCGGCCTGTTCTGCATCAGTCGTGCATGCGCAGAAGGTTGATGCAACACGGGTGGGAGAGTGAGAAGCCGTGTGTCGGGCCGCGCCGGGATGCGCTACAGTCACGGAATGTCGTGACAGGAGTTGCTATGGAGTGTGAGATCAAACTGGCCGTGGACGCGGCCAGCGCCGCGCGGTTGAAAAAATCCGCCGTGCTGCGCGAGCACGCCGTGTCCAGGCCGCGCGAACAGGAGCACGTCGACCGCTATTTCGATACCGGCGGCTTCGATTTGTGGAAACACGGCTTCGCCCTGCGCGTGCGCAGCGCCGGCGAGCGCCACGTGCAGACGCTGAAGGGCGGGGGCAGTGCCGTCGCCGGCCTGCACCGGCGTACCGAGCTGGAAGCCGAGATCGGCTCCGAGACGCCGGACCAGGAACTGTTCAGCAAGCAGCTGCGCGAAGCGCTGCCAGACCTGGCCGACAGCCTGGACGGCCGCCAGCTTGCCGCCGACCCGGTCTTCGTCAATCGCACGAAGCGCACGACGTGGATGCTGGCGCTGCCGGACGGCAGCCACGTCGAATGCGCGCTGGACGTGGGCGAGTTGCAGCACGGCGAGCGCACGACGCAGGTGCGCGAGCTGGAGCTGGAAGTCAAGAACGGCGATCCGGCCTGCCTGTACGAGCTGGCGCGGCGGGTGCACGAGGCGACGCCGGTGCGCATCGAAAACGTCAGCAAGGCCGAGCGCGGGTATGCGCTGGCGACCGACGACAGGGCGCATGCCGTCAAGGCCACGCCCGTGTCGATCAGGCGCAAGGCCACGCTGGGCGAGGCCCTGGGCGAGATCGTGCTCAACTGCCTGCAGCAGATGCAGGCCAATGAACGGGGTGTCCAGGCGGGCGACGTCGAGAGTCTGCACCAGATGCGCGTGGGCCTGCGCCGCCTGCGCGCCGCGCTGGCGATGGTGGAGGACGTGGTGCAGTTGCCCGAGCCGATGGCGGCCGACATCGAATGGCTCGCGGACGAACTGGGCAACGCGCGCAACTGGGACGTGTTCCTCGCGTCCGTGCTGCCCGGCCTGCCGCTGGCGGAAGACCAGAAACCGGCGCTGGCACGCGTGGAGGCCGTTGCGCGCGAGGAGGCCGAGCGCCATCGCGCACGCGTGCGGTCGGCGGTCGCCAGTCCGCGCTACACGACCTTGCTGCTGGCGCTGGGCGGCTGGATCGCGGGCAAGGGCTGGCAGCACACGACACTCGCGGCCGATCCGCTCGCGCAACGGGTCGCGAAGGCCGCGCCGCGGCTGGTGCAGCATGCATGCGCCCGCGTGCGCAAGCGCGCCCGCGGCTACGACCTGAAGCGGCCGGAATGCCTGCACGAGGTGCGCATCGCGGCCAAGAAGGAGCGCTATGCGCGCGAGTTCTTCGCCGCGCTGTCGCACGACCGCAAGTCGACCAGGCGCCGCGACCTGTTGACCGGCATGCAGGACGAGCTGGGCGAGATCAACGATGCCTTCGTCGCGCGCCAGCTGGTCGGGCAATTGCGTGATCGCGTCCCGCAGGAGGCCGGGCTGCTCGGCTTCATCGAGGGCGTGCTGGCCGCGCGCGCGCTCGCTGCGATGCCGCGCGCGCGCCGCCACGTCAAGCACCGGCTGCGCGACCGGGCACGCTTCTAACAACCTGTCTCGGTAGGGTGGGCACCCCGTGCCCACGCGTGACGCCTGCGGATTGCAAACGTCCGCGTGGGCGGAGGCCGCCCACCCTACTGGAATATGCTCTTGGTGGGCGGGAAGGCTGCTCAGGCCTTCACGGCCAGGAACTCGCCTTTCCCGACCGGCACCAGGCTCGCCGTGAAACCGGCGTCGGCGCGCACGGCGGCCGTGAACGCCGCCATGTCCTGCGCGTGCGAGGTGGCGTTGTCGACGACGAGCAGGCCGCCCGGCCGCAGCACGCGGCGGATGTCGGGCCACCAGTCCAGGTAGGCGTCGCGCTTCGAGTCGAGGAACAGCAGGTCGAACGACGCATCGAACAGGTTCGCCAGCATCGTGCCGGCATCGCCTTCGAGCAGGGTGATGCGGGCATCGACGCCGGCCCGCGCGAAGTTGGCGCGCGCCATCTCGATCTTGGCGTGCGCAATCTCGATCGTCGTGACGGCCCCGTCGACCTCCGCCACGGCATCGGCCAGCCACAAGGTCGAATAACCGTTCGAGGTGCCGATTTCGAGGATGCGGCGCGCGCCCGTCGCCTTGACCAGTACGGCGAGGAATTCGCCGGTGTCGGGCGTGATGTTGAGCATGCGCGTGGCGCGGTTGGCAGGGTCGCCGTCGTGCGCGTCGCCGAAGGCGGCCAGTTCGTCGAGCAGGGTCTTGAGCCTTGAATCCAAAACTTTTCTCCTATCGTGGCGGTCTTTGATGCCGAACGCCGATATCGTGCCATAACGGCGCCGGGTTTGCCGGCGCAAAAAAACGCTGTCCCCGCGCAGCGGAAACAGCGTTTCGAATTGGTGCCGGTATGTTTCCCGACCGCCGGCGCCGGTAGGGCGGCCTTGCCGCCTTGTGCTCTCTTCCCTGTGAGCGATGCGTATTCTGACGCCCGAATATGACACCGGTTTGACGTCCGTGTGACGATCCCGTTACGGCGCGCTGGTGGCCGCGCTGGTGGCCGTGAGCGGCGTGCCGAGCGCCAGGCCGCGGCCCCATTGGCGCAGTAGGCCAGCCAGCGTGGGCGTGCGCTGGTCCGCGGGCGTGAGGACGGCCACCGCGGTCTGCAGGGCCTTGTCGGCGGGCGTGCCGAACGTGGCCGTCGATTCCATCGGCTCGTGCTTCGCATTGGCCGATGCATCCAGGGGTTGGGTCGCGGGCAGGTGGTGGGCCAGGTCCGCTTCGCGCAGCAGCAGGTCGTCGTCGGCCGCGGCGCCTGGGGCCACGACGATGTCGGGCGTGACCCCGCGCGCCTGGATCTCGTGGCCGTTCGGCGTGAAATAGCGCGCCACCGTGAACTTGATGCCGCTGTCCTCGTCCAGCGGGATCACCGACTGGATCGAGCCCTTGCCGAACGTGCGCGTGCCGATCACGGTGGCGCGGCGCTGGTCCTGCAGGGCACCCGTGACCAGTTCCGCGGCCGAGGCGGACGAGCCGTTCACCAGCACCGTCAGCGGCACGCTGCGGGTCCAGGCGGGCAGGCCGGCCAGCACGTCGGGCTCGTCCGCGTGGCGATAATAGCGCTCGTCGACGGTGACGGTGGCGTCGGCGCCCGATTCGCGGCCGCGTGCCGAGAACAGCACGGTGCCCGGCGACAGGAAGGCGCCGGCGACGGCGACGGCGGCCGCGACGAGGCCGCCCGGATCGTTGCGCAGGTCCAGGATCAGGCCGCGTGGTGTGTCCTTGCCGTCCAGATTTTTCAGGGCCGCGGCGAGGTCGGCCGCCGTGGCGCCGCCGAATTCGGCGATGCGGATCCAGGCCAGGCCGGGCGCCGCCGCGCGCACGTGGACCGTGTCGTTGTGCAGTTCCGCGCGCGTGATGCGCAAGGTCTCGATCCTGTTGCGGCGCGCGAGGCCGATGGCGACCACCGTCCCCGGCGCGCCATGCATGCGGCGGGTGACTTCGTCGTACGACATCCCGGCGACGGGCATCCCGTCCACGGCGACGATCATGTCGCCCGGCCGGATACCCGCGCGTTCGGCCGGCGAATCGTCGGTGGCGGAGACAACGCGCAACTGGTCGCGGTTGCCTTCGACCTCGATGCCGATGCCCACGTATTCGCCGCTGTTCTCGCGCCCGACGTCGCGCATGGCGTCCTTGTCGAGGTAGCGCGAGTGCGCGTCGAGCGCGGCCAGCATGCCGGCCAGGGCGCCGTCGAACAGCGCCTTGTCGTCGGTCTCGCCCACGTAGTTCTGCTTGATCATGGCATAGGCCGCCAGCAGCTTTTCCACTTCGGCTTGCGGCAATTTCAGCTCGGGCGGCGCGCCGGGAGCCGTCGTGTCGTCGGCGTGGGCAACGGGCGCGCAGGCCAGGACGAGGGTGCCGACGACGGCGAGCGCAGTGCGTTTCATGGCGATCCTTTGGTCGATTCGTTCATGAAATTCTGGCTTGTCGGGGTGTTAAGCGCGGTTAAACCCGGGTAAATCGGCGTTAAGAAGTTGTAAGCGATGTCCGCGCCGGCTGTGGTGTTTTTTCTTTTCCTTGTGGCAAAAAGAACCGATAATCGGTGCTTTGCGGCCGGGTTGCCGCCACAGGAGAACGCCATGCAGGATCACGACGACCACGACCGCCATCCGGAAGACGAGCCCGCCAGTCCCGCGCGCCGGCGCATCTTCCAGGCCGCGGCCGCGGTGGGCCTGTCGGCGTCGATCGTGCCGGCCAGCGAGGCGAAGCCCGTCAGGCACGCCAGACCGGTCGCCGGCTCGCTGGACGCCAAGCTGAAGGCGCACGTGAAGAACGTCGTCGTGATCTACCTGGAAAACCGCAGCTTCAATAACCTGTTCGCCGACTTCCCAGGCCTGGCGCAGCCGCTGTCCGCGCTGCCGGTTGCTGCCTTCCTGCAGAAGGACCGCGACGGCAGCGTGCTGCCGGAACTGCCGAAGATCTGGGGCGGCATGGTGCCGGCGCGCCAGGACATCGGCGGCACGGATTACCTGATCAAGGAAGACGATATCCGGCACCTGCCGAACGCGCCGTTCAAGTTGACGGATGCGGCCGGCCAGCCGCTGCCGGAAGGGATCATCACGCGCGACCTGTGGCATCTGTTCTACCAGAACCAGATGCAAATCAACGGCGGCAGGAACGACAGCTTCGTTGCCTGGGGCGACAACGGCGCGCTGACGATGGGGCATTACGGCGAGACGTCGAAGAACCTTGGCCTGTGGCAGATCGCGCGTGAGTTCACGCTGTGCGACCACTTCTTCATGGGGGCGTTCGGCGGTTCCTACCTGAACCACCAGTTCCTGATCAGCGGCCGCGTGCCGGAATTCTTCGATGCGGCGTCCACGCCGGCCAGGTCGAAGATCGCGGTGCTGGAAGACGGCCCGACGGGCCATCGTCTCGCGCTGGCGCCGGACTCGCCGAAGTCGGCGCTGGACGGCAAGCCGAACTTCGTCAACAACGGCACCATCACGCCGGACGGCTATGCGGTCAACACGATGGCGCCGCCGTACCAGCCGAGCTGGGTGAAGCCGGCACCGGGCGGCGATCCGCACCTGGCCGACCCGAACGATCCGGCCGTGCTGCCGCCGCAGACGTACAAGACGATCGGCGACCTGCTGTCCGAGCGCGGCGTGAACTGGGCGTGGTATGGCGGCGCGTTCCAGGCGGCGCTGGACGGCCGCGGCGAAGGCGAGCGTCCGAACTTCCAGTTCCACCACCAGCCGTTCAACTATTTCAAGCAGTTCGCCCCCGGAACCAAGGCGCGTGCCGAGCACCTGCGCGACGGCGGCCTGGGCGATAGCCCGATCTCGAACAAGTTCATCGCCGACGCCATCGCCGGCAGGCTGCCCGCCGTGACGTTCTACAAGCCGCAGGGCAACCTCAACCTGCATGCGGGCTATTCGGACATCGAATCGGGCGACGCCCACGTGGCCAACGTGATCGAGCACCTCAAGAAGTCGCCGCAGTGGAAGGACATGGTCGTCGTCATCGCCTTCGACGAGAACGGTGGCTGGTGGGACCACGTGGCGCCGCCGCAGGGCGACCGCTGGGGGCCGGGTTCGCGCGTGCCCGCCGTCGTGATCTCGCCGTACGCGAAGAAGGGCGCCGTCGACCACAATTTCTACGACACGACGTCGATCCTGCGCTTCATCACCCGCTTGCACGGCCTGCCGCTGCTGGAAGGTCTGGCCGCGCGCAACGCGGCGTTCGCGGCGCGCGGGGCACGGCCGCCGGGCGACCTGACGGGGGCGCTCAGCTTCCGGTGAGCCGATCTCACTCGTGCCGCAGCGCCTCGATCGGATCGAGCCGCGCGGCGCGCCGTGCCGGAAAATAGCCGAACACCACGCCGATCGCCGTCGAGAACGCGAACGCGATCAGGTTGATGGCGGGGCTGAACAGGAACGGTATCTGCATCGGCCGCGCCAGGCCCGCGCAGGCCAGTAGCGCAAGGGCGATGCCGACCACGCCGCCGAAGCCCGACAGGACCACGGCCTCGATCAGGAACTGCCACAGCACCTCGCGCTCGAGCGCCCCGATCGCGAGCCGGATGCCGATCTCGCGCGTGCGCTCCGTCACCGAGACCAGCATGATGTTCATGATGCCGATCCCGCCCACCAGCAGGCTGACGGCGGCGACGGCGCCCAGCAGTCCCGTCATCGTGCGGATCGTGCCCGACAGCGTCTCGGCGATCTGGCGCGTGTCCATGACGTTGAAATTGTCGTCCTCGTTCTCGGCCAGGTGGCGCCGCTCGCGCAGCAGCGCGCCGATCTGGCGCATCACCTGGGCGGAACTGGCCGAGGCGCGCAACGACACGAGGATCGTCGTCACGTCGGTCTTGCCGGTGAGGCGGCGCTGCACGGTCGTCAGCGGCATGACCACCACGTCGTCCTGGTCCATGCCCATCGCACCCTGGCCCTTGGGCGCCAGCAGGCCGACGACCTCGCATGCAAACCCCTTGATGCGCAGGCTGTCGCCGACCGGGTTGCGGCCGCCGAACAACTGGCGCCGCACCGTGTTCCCGATCACGCATACCGCCTTGCCGGCCGCCAGTTCGTCGTCGCCGAACAGGCGGCCGTCGGCCAGCGTCCAGTTGGCGGCGGTGAAGTAATCGTTGGTGCTGCCGCTGACGGTGGACGACCAGTTGCCGTTGCCCGCCACGAGCGTCACGGCCTGGCCGACCGCCGGCGCCACGGCCCGGATGCCGGCCAGTTGCGTGCGGATGGCGTCGGCATCGGCCAGCCTGAACGGCGGCGCGCCGGCACTGTCGCGCCCGGGGCCGAGGCGCTGTCCCGGACGCACGATCACCAGGTTGCTGCCGAGGCTCGAAATCTGGTCGGCCACCGCCCGGGTGGCGCCGTTGCCCAGCGTGACCATGGTGACCACGGCCGCCACGCCGATCACGATGCCGAGCACGGTGAGGCAGGAGCGCAGCAGGTTGCGGCGGATTTCGCGCAGGGCCAGCAGCAGGGCATTGGTCAGCATGCCGGTTCCAGGTTCGGCACGTCGCTGTCGATCGTGCCGTCGACGAAGTGGACGATGCGGTGCGCGTAGGCCGCCATGTCGGGCTCGTGCGTCACCATCACGATCGTGATGCCCTGCTCGCGGTTGAGGTCGGCGAGCAGGCGCAGGATCTCGTGGCTGCGCTGGCTGTCCAGGTTGCCGGTCGGCTCGTCCGCGAGCAGCACGAGCGGATTGGTGACGATGGCGCGCGCGATCGCCACGCGCTGTTGCTGGCCCCCGGAGAGTTCGGCCGGTGTGTGTCCGGCCCACCCGTCGAGCCCGACGCGCGCCAGCGCGGCCAGCGCCGCCTGGTGGCGTGCGGCCGCCGGCTCGCCACGGTACAGCAGCGGCAGCTCGACGTTTTCCTGGGCCGTCGTCCGCGCCAGCAGGTTAAAGCCCTGGAACACGAAGCCGATGCAATGCCGGCGCAGCAGCGCGCGCCGGTCGCGGTCGAGGCGCTCGACATGAACGCCGCGGAACAGGTAGGCGCCGCTGGTGGGCGTGTCCAGGCAGCCGAGCAGGTTCATCGCGGTCGATTTGCCGGAGCCGCTCGGCCCCATCACGGCGAGGAATTCCCCGGCGTCGATGCGCAGGTCGATGCCGTTCAGCGCCTGGAAGGCGGCATTGCCCGAGCCATAGGTCCTGGTCAGGCCACGCAGTTCGATCAGCGGTACCTGTGCGCCCGCCGGGTCGCGCATCGTGTCGTTCATTTGCCCGCTTCCTGGACATCCGTGATCACGGCCGTGCCCGGAACGAGATCGCCGCCCGTCACCTCCGTCACGCGGCCGTTGGAGAGCCCCGTGCGCACGGCGATGGCGCGCGCGCCGTCCGGGCTGGGCGTCCAGACCTGGTGCGCGCCGTCCGTCTGCGCGGCACCGGTGCGGCGGCGCGGCCCCGCGGGTGGACGCGGCAGCAGGTTCGAGACGAAGCTGCCGCCGCCGGCGCGCGCATTCGGCGGCGTGAAGCGCAGCGCGGCGTTCGGCACGAGCAGCGCCTTGTCGCGCCGGGCGGTGACGATGGAGGCCGTCGCCGTCATGCCCGGCCGCAGCGCCAGGTCGGGATTCGCGACTTCCAGCACGGTCTTGTAGGTGACGACATTGTCGGTCATCGTCGAGCCGAGGCCGACCCGCCGTATCGTCGCGGGGAAGCGGCGTCCCGGCCAGGCCGCGACGGTGAAGTCGGCCGGCTGTCCGGGACGCACGCCGGCCACGTCGGCCTCGTCGACCTTGACCTGCAGCTCCATGCGCGTCAGGTCCTCGGCGACGGTGAACAGCACGGGCGTGTTCATCGCGGCGACCACCGTATTGCCCGGTTCGACCTTGCGCGTCAGGACCACGCCGTCGACCGGCGAGCGGATCTGCGCCTTGCCCAGGTTGGTCCGGTCCGTCTTGAGGGCCGCGCGCGCCTGCGCCTCCTGGGCGCGCGCGCTGTCGGCATTGGCCCGGGCGCGCAGCGCGGCGGCATCGGCGGTATCGAGTTGCTGYCGTGCCGGGTCGTCGCCGCCGGATAGTTCGGACAACCGGTGCAGGCGGCGCTGCGTGGCCTCCGCCTCGGCCACGGTGGCGCGCGTCTGGGCGACCTGGCCGACGGCCGCCGCCACCGCCGCTTCGGAACGAATGACAGCGTCGGCCAGGCGTGCCGTGTCCAGTTCGGCCAGCAGCTGGCCCTGCTTGACGACGTCGTTCTCATCGACGAGCACGCGGGCCACCGTGCCCGACAGCTCGCTGCCGACGTCCACCGACTTGGTCGGTTGCAACGTGCCGGTGGCGGACACCGTCACGACGAGGGTGCCGAGGGTCGCCGGTTCCGTGACCCATGCGGTGACCTGCGGCCGGTCTGCCGCCACGTGCCACAGGCCGGCCAGTGCCGCCAGCGCGGCCAGGCCGAGCGCGGCATGGACGGCCATGCGCCGGATGCGTATGCGGCGCGGGCCTGCGGCGTCCTCCAGTAATTGTTGAAGGTCCTGGGTGCTCTTTTCCACGATCTGACCTGTGGCCCGGCAAGGCGTTACGAGGTGAACCTTCGGTAAGTCTATGCCTCCGCGTTCGACCGCGATACTGGTCGTTTGGGTTATTTACACAAGACGCTGCTCATCGTTTTGCCGATGGCTGTTTTTCGCATATCGATAAAACTTTCCTGTTGGCTAACGCGCGCTGTTCAAGAGAACACGGCGATAGACTTTGCAACGGCCGTTGTCATTTGAATACGACGAGCTTGCGCACGGCTGGTCCCGCCAGGCGCCAATCCCATAACAAAGTCAGGAGAGCGAAAAATGCAGAAAAAGAACACCTTGAAAGGGCTGCTCGCCGTTTCGGCGGTGGCAGCCATGTTCAGTGCTGTCGGCGTGCATGCCCAGACGTCGCTCGGTTCCAACCCCAGCCAGACCGGCACCAGCAGCGCCGGCCAGCCGAACACGTCCGGCAAGACAACGCACGAAGGCACCATCGACAACACCAACAGCACCGGCATGGAAAACCGCAACAAGCAGATGCATGGTATGGGTGCCTCGGGCATGGCAGGGCAGACGTCGGGCAGCTCCGGCGCCGCCGGCATGACGGACAAGCATTCCGGTAGCGGCACCTCGAGCATGGGCGCCAGCGGTACGGGCCAGGCGGCGGCGGGTGGCGCGGCCATGGGCGCCAAGCTGGGCGCATCCGACGAGAAGGCCGTCAAGGATATGGCGATGGCCGACATGGCTGAAGTCGAGACCGGCAAGCTTGCGCTGGGCAAGACCCAGAACAGCGACGTGAAAGCCTTCGCGCAGCAGATGGTCGACGATCATGGCCAGGCACTGAGCAAGGTCCAGGCGCTGGCCCAGGCCCGCGGCGTCACCTTGCCGACCGAACTGGATGCCAAGCACAAGGCCATGTCCGCCAAGCTGGAAAAGATGAGCGGCGATGCATTCGACAAGGCGTATATGGCGAATGCCGGCGTGAAGGATCACAAGGCAGTGCTGGCCAGGCTGAAGTCCGACGCCAGGAAGATCAAGGATGCGGACGTGAAGGCGCTGGCCGACCAGCATACGCCGGTCGTCGAGCAGCACCTGAAGTCGGCCCAGCAGATGCACATGGCCAAGCCGGGCACGACCGCGGGCAAATAGTTTTACCCGGTTACCCCATCGCCGCCAATACCCGCGCCCGGTCTTCCGGGCTGCGGTTCTGGCTCATCTTGAATTTCGCACCGCCGCGTCATCCATACGCCAGACGGGGTTGGCGCGCGCCACGTGGGCGCGCAGCAGGCCGTACGGTGCGTCGTCGGTGGGCGGCACCAGTTCGAACGGGATGTGATCGGCTTCCAGCCCGGCGGGCCCGGTGCGCACGAGCGCGCCCAGCGGGTTGGCGGTGACCAGGGCCAGCATGTCGGCCTGCGCGGCCGCCTGGAACTGCGTAGTCACGTACATGATTCGAATCCTTCCACGACGATGTCCCCTTTGAGCGAATTGGCGATGTAGCAGCGCGCGTGCGCCTCATGGTGCAGCCCTGCCAGCGCGGCGCGGTCGGGTTGGCGGTCGCCGCCGAACGCGATGGCGGGGTTCAGCACGATGCGCGTCATGGCAATGCGGCCGTCGGCGTCAAGAGCGAGCGTGCCGACGGCTACGTCGTCGTAGCGGTCGACGACGTAGCCGCGCGCGGCCGCGAGCGACAGGAAGAACAGCATGTGGCAGCTGGCGGCGGCCGCGACGAGCGCCTCTTCCGGGTCGACGGCGGCCGGGTCGGACAGCGGCACGGGCACGGACAGCGGCGACGACGAGGCCGGCACGTCCAGGCCGCCGTCGAAGCGCCAGCGGTGCGCGCGGCTGTAGCGCAGGTCGGTGAAGGCTTGGTCGCCGCGCTGCCAGGCCAGGGTGGCTTCGAACTGTTTCATCGGATCTGCTTTCGAAAATGTGAGCACAAGTGCTCGCCATTCTCTTCCTGCCCCGAACCGTCCTGTTGACCGTGTTCGCATCTGACAGGCGTCACTTTCCCGCCTCCCGCCGAACTCAGCTCGGCGGCAGTGCCCGACGTTGCCGTCGGACTCGCCACGGGTAGCGCAGACTGCGCCGTGAAGGCGCCGGTTGCGAGCCGATACATCATGAGCACTACACTGACGTTACAGTCATACGAATTGAAAGACGCGCCTTTATTCGAATACCGCAGCTTTGAAGCGTTTTCGCTTGGTTTTCGCGAACGTAGTATTTCAGCGGTATCGCTTGATGAACTATTCCATTGACGTGTTGTGATCGCACTCATTGTGCTTACCTTTCGATTTAAACCCGGCCATAAAGTTCAATCAGAGTTCGTTCTATTGGACGGGAGTCTTCATCTTAGAGCTGCCAGTGGCTTGCTCAAATGACCAATTTTCGCGAAGATGGGCAGACCAATCACGCCGAGCCTCGCCATGCACGTCCACGACATCCTCGCCGCCGCCACGCTCGAGCGCGACGCCGCCACGCCGCTGTTCCGCCAGTTGGTCGCCCAGCTGAAGGCGGCAATCCTGGACGGCCGCATCGGCGCCGGCGTGCGCCTGCCGGCCACGCGCACGCTGTGCGCCCTGCTGGGCGTGTCGCGCCCGACCGTGCTGGCGGCCTATGAGCAACTGATGGCCGAGGGCTACCTGGAGGGCACGGTCGGGAAGGGGACGTTCGTGAGCGCGTCGCTGCCTGCGCAAGGGCAGTCGACGCAGCGGACGCCGCCGCAGCTGCTACGGCCGTTGTCGCCGCGCGGTGAGTGCATTGCCGGCGGCATGGCGCGCGTGCTCTACCACGAAGGGCCGCTGCGCGCCTTCCGCCCCAGCATGCCGGGCCTGGACCTGTTCCCGTTCGACGTCTGGCGCCGGCTGGAAGCGCGCCACTGGCGCCATTCGACGCACCGCCTCGGCTACGGTCCCGGCGCCGGCCATGCGCCGCTGCGCGAGCTGCTGTGCGCGTACCTGAAGGCGTCGCGCGGGGTGCAGTGCACGCCGGACCAGGTCGTGATCACGTCCGGCTCGCAGCAGGCGCTGTACCTGCTCGCGCAGCTGCTGCTCGCGCCGGGCGAGGCGATGTGGATCGAATCGCCCGGTTATCAGGGCGCGGTGGCACCGTTCTCCGTCGCCGGCGCGCGCGTCTGCCCGGTCCCCGTCGACGCCGAGGGCATGGACGTTGCGTATGCGGCAAAACACTACCCGGACGCGCGCCTCGCGTTCGTCACGCCGTCGCACCAGCTGCCGCTGGGCGTGACCATGAGCCTGCGCCGCCGCCTCGACCTGCTGCGCTGGGCCGAGGCCAACCGCGCGTGGATCGTCGAGGACGATTACGACAGCGAATACCGCCACACGGGGCCGCCGCTGGCGTCGCTGCAGGGCATGGACCGCGCGGGCTGCGTGATCTACGTGGGGACGCTGTCGAAGGTGCTGTTCCCCGCGCTGCGCCTGGGCTATGTGGTGGCGCCGCCGGCGCTGGCCGCCGCGCTGGCGCGGGCCAAGGCCGTCGTCGACCGCCACAGCCCCATCGTGCCGCAGGCCGCGCTGGCCGACTTCATCGCCGGCGGCCACTTCGCGCGCCACATCCGCCGCACGCGCGACGCGTATGGCGAACGCAGGCTGGCCCTCATCGAGGCGCTCGACGCGCGCCTGCAAGGCCGGCTGCGCCAGGGGCCGTCCGACGCGGGCCTCGACATATGCGTGCATTTCACCGAGGCGCTCGACGAGGAAGCGGTGGCGCGCCAGGCCCGCGACCTCGGCATCGACGTGCGCACGCTGGGCTATTACATGAACCCGGCGGCCGGGCCCGATTGCGCCGTCGCGCCCGGCCTGCTGCTGGGCTTTTCGGCATTCACGCCGGAGGCGATCCGCGCCGGCGTTGCCGGCCTGGAACAGGCGATCGCGCAGGCGGCGCGTCAGTGCGCCAGCAGGTAGGCGCTCATGTCCAGCGCATCGCGCTCGCTTACGCCCAGCTTCGGCATCGCGGTGCCCGGATCGATGACCTGCGGGTTGCGGATCCAGCGCACGAGATTGGCCTGGTCGTTCGGCAGGGTGCCGGCGATGAAGTGGCGCTTCGCCAGGTCCTCGAGCGGGCGGCCGACGTAGACATTCGACCCCGTGACGCCCGGGATCATGTGGCATGCGCGGCAGCCGTACTGGCCCAGTGCGATTTTGCCGCGGGCCTGGCCTGGCGTGTCCGCGAAGTGCCCTGGCGCATTGACGCCGGGCTGCTGGACTGGGCCAGGCTCGTGCTGGCCGTGCTCGCGCTCGTCGCCGTGGCTTGGGGCGGGATGCCATTGTTGCTCGTAGCGGGATGCGCATGATGCGCTGTCGAAACATTGTTACATGATGATTATCGTTCCATCAATATCATTCTTGCCACCAGTTCTGACTCGACAGTGCCGAAAATGAGCGTGTTCTAAAACTCTTGTCAATATTCTTGCGCAGGTCAAAGTGCAAAAAAAATTACGCTGTTTGCTAACGATGGGGCCGCTAATTGGCGTATAGTGCGCGATCGTGTAGGGCAATATCTACATGGTAAAAAAATATTGAGCAAGAACCCGCGCGCGGCGTCCGACGCCGTGACGACAGGTTCGCATTCAGTCCTAAAAACTAGTAAGAACGCGCACAATCATGAGTATTGTCGACGTCGATGTCCTGCTCGAGGATCTGGAGGAGGCCGCCCCTTGCGGACCGAATCTCGAGTATGACCCCGCATTCATGGAGCTTGAGCAGAGCGCGCTCGGCAAGCCCGAAGTCCAGTATGGGGACACCATCGTCCCTGCCGTCCCCCCCGAATGGAAACAGGTCAAGAAGCAGGCCCTCGAGCTGCTCGGGCGCACGCGCGACCTGCGCGTGGCGATGCCGCTCGTGCGCGCCCTGCTGGCGCTGCACGCGATGCCCGGCTTTGCCGACGGCGTGCGCCTGCTGGAGCGCCTCATTGACGAGCGCTGGGACAGCGTCCACCCCGAACTCGATCCGGACGACGACAACGACCCCACGTTGCGCATCAATTCGCTGGCCCAGCTGACCGACCCGGCGACCGTCCTGCGCGACCTGCGCGAGACCGCCTTCATCATGCTGCCCGGCCTCGGCCCGCTGACCTTGCGTGCGCTCGAGCAGGCCAATGGCGAGGCGCCGGTCCCGGAAGGGCAGAGCGCGCTGACGCCCGGGTCGATCGAGGCCGCGCTGGCCGACGTGTCGGACGAGGCCCTGCAAACCGCCACCGCCGCCGTCAACGGCGCATTGGCGAGCGTGACCAGCCTGGAGGTCGCCATCGAGCGCCACGTGGGCAGCGCGCAGGCCCTGAACCTCGACGCGCTCACGCGCCAGCTGCGCCGCATGGCCGACATGCTGGCCAGCCGCGGCGGGGCTGCGCAGGAGACCGCGCCCGACGAGACGTCCGACGATGCCGTTGCGTCCGAACAGGGCGGAGCCGCCGCGCCGCGTGCCGCCGCCATCACGGGCGACGTCGCCAGCCGCGCCGACGTGATCCGCATGATCGACAAGATTCTCGCCTACTACCAGCGCTACGAGCCGTCGAGCCCCGTGCCGATGCTGCTGGAGCGGGCCAAGCGCCTGGCGCCGATGAGCTTCATGGAAGTCATGGAGAACCTGGCGCCGGACAGCTTGCAGCAGTTGTATGTGATTCGCGGACCGCAGCCGGGCGAGTCCAACGGGTCGGATGATTATTGAATCGAGCAGGCCGGTAGTTCAATCTAGGAGGAGTAAACCGTGGGCAAAGAAAGTAGCCAGAAGTTCATCGCACGCAATCGCGCGCCTCGCGTGCAGATCGAGTACGACGTCGAAGTGTACGGCGCCGAGAAGAAGGTGCAGCTGCCGTTCGTGATGGGCGTCCTGGCCGACCTGTCGGGCCAGCCCGCCGAGCCGCTGGCGCCGGTCGCGGAACGCAAGTTCCTGGAAATCGACGTCGACAACTTCGACGAGCGCCTGAAGGCCATGAAGCCGCGCGTCGCCGTGCAGGTGCCGAACACGCTGACGGGCGAAGGCAACCTGGCCATCGACATGACGTTCGAAAGCATGGATGACTTCACGCCGGCCGCCATCGCGCGCAAGGTCGATTCGCTGAGCAAGCTGCTCGAAGCACGCGGCCAGCTGGCCAACCTGCTGACCTACATGGACGGCAAGACCGGCGCGGAAGAACTGATCGCCAAGCTGCTGGCGGAACCGGCCCTGATGCAGGCCCTGACCTCGGCACCGAAGCCCACCGAATAAAGAGAGACACAGGAGAACACGATGTCCGAAGCCCTCGCACAAACCCAGCAGGAGTCCGGTTCGCTCGAGATGAGCGACTTCGGCGCCCTGCTGCAGAAAGAATTCAAGCCGCAATCCGACAAGGCCAAGGAATCGGTCGAAGTCGCCGTGCGCACCCTGGCCGAGCAGGCCCTGGCCGGTACCAGCCTGGTCACCGGCGACGTGCTCGGCACGATCCAGAGCCTGATCGCGGCGCTGGACAGGAAGCTGACCGAGCAGATCAACCTGATCATGCACACCGAGGAGTTCCAGAAGGTCGAGAGCGCATGGCGCGGTCTGCACTACCTGGTGAACAACACCGAAACCGACGAGATGCTCAAGATCCGCGTGATGAACATCTCGAAGAACGACCTCTCCAAGACCCTGAAGAAATTCAAGGGCACGGCCTGGGACCAGAGCCCGGTATTCAAGCGCATCTACGAAGAGGAATTCGGCCAGTTCGGCGGCGAGCCGTTCGGCGCCCTCGTGGCCGACTACTACTTCGACAACAGCGCGCCGGACGTCGAGCTGCTGTCGTCGATGGCCAAGATCTCGGCCGCCGCGCACGCGCCGTTCATCTCGGCCGCCGCGCCGTCCGTGATGCTGATGGAATCGTGGAACGAGCTGGCCAATCCGCGCGACCTGACCAAGATCTTCCAGACCCCGGAACACGCCGCATGGCGCTCGTTCCGAGAATCCGAGGATTCGCGCTACGTCGGCCTGACCATGCCGCGCTTCCTGGCGCGCCAGCCGTACGGCGCCAAGACCGATCCGGTCGAAGCCTTCGATTTCGAAGAAGACACCAGCGCACCGGGCAGCAAGAACTACACCTGGGCCAACTCGGCCTACGCGATGGCCGTCAACATCAACCGTTCGTTCAAGGAATACGGCTGGTGCTCGCGCATCCGCGGCATCGAGTCCGGCGGCGCGGTCGAGGGCCTGCCGGTGCACGCCTTCCCGACCGATGACGGCGGCGTCGACATGCAATGCCCGACCGAGATCGCGATCTCTGACCGCCGCGAGGCGGAACTGGCCGCCAACGGCTTCATGCCGCTGATCCACAAGAAGAACACCGACTTCGCCGCCTTCATCGGCGCGCAGTCGCTGCACAAGCCGGCCCAGTACGACGATCCGGACGCCAGCGCCAACGCCAACCTGGCCGCGCGCCTGCCGTACCTGTTCGCCACCTGCCGCTTCGCCCACTACCTGAAGTGCATCGTGCGCGACAAGATCGGTTCGTTCAAGGAACGCGACGACATGGAGCGCTGGCTGACCAAGTGGATCATGCAGTACGTGGACGGCGATCCGGCGAGCTCCAGCGAAGCGACCAAGGCCAAGAAGCCGTTGGCTGCGGCCGAAGTGGTGCTGGAAGAGGTCGAAGGCAACCCGGGCTACTACACGTCCAAGTTCTTCCTGCGTCCTCACTACCAGCTCGAAGGCCTGACCGTGTCGCTGCGACTGGTGTCGAAGCTGCCGTCCGCAAAGGCATAAGTTTTTGAGGGAAGCACGCGCATCCCGATGCGCGTGCGAGTTCGGAAGTCCAACCAACGCCAGGGCGTACCGCACTGGCAAAACCGGAGAAAAAAATGGCAATCGATATGTTCATCAACATGGGCGACAAGATCAAGGGCGAGTCGCGCGACAAGGTCCAGGGTCCGAAGGGCGACATCGACGTCCTGGCCTGGAGCTGGGGCATGAGCCAGTCGGGCACCACCCACATGGGCGGCGGCGGCGGCGCGGGCAAGGCCAGCTTCCAGGACCTGTCGTTCACCAAGTTCGTCGACAGCTCGACCAACGCCCTGATGAACGCGCTGGCCAAGGGCACGCACATTCCCAAGGTCGTACTGATGGCACGTAAAGCCGGCGAAGGCCAGCAGAAGTACATCCTGATCACCATGGAAGAAGTGCTGGTCACCTCGATCTCGACCGGCGGCAGCGGCGGCGAAGACCGCCTGACCGAGAACGTCACGCTGAACTTCGGCAAGGTCACCTTCGCCTACACCCCGCAGGACAGCAAGGGCACCGTGGCCGGCGACAAGACCTTCGCCTGGAACATCGCCGAGAACGACGGCAACGTGGCGTAATCACGCGCATGCGGTACGACGGCGTGCCGCGCCGTCAAGACGACGCGGCACGACGGTTTTTTTTGAAAGGGAGTGCGAATGCTTGCGCAACAGCTGATTCGTGATGGAGACCTGGCCGGCGCGCTCGCCGCCTTGCAGGATGCGGTGCGCAAGAACAGCGCCGACCCGAAACTGCGCGTGTTCCTGTTCCAGCTGCTTGCCGTGCTGGGCCAGTGGAACCGCGCCCTGACCCAGCTGAACGTGGCCGGCGAACTGGATGCCGGCGCGCTGCCCATGGTGCAGACCTACCGCGAGGCGATCCAGTGCGAGGCCCTGCGCGCCGAGATCTTTGCCGGCCGTCGCGCGCCCGTGATCTTCGGTGAGCCGCAGCCCTGGATGGCGCAGCTGGCCGAAGCGCTCAGGCTCGACGTCACCGATCCCGCCGCCGCCGCCAGCCTGCGCGACCAGGCCTTCGACGCCGCGCCGGCCTCGCCCGGCAGCATCGACGGCACGCGCTTCGACTGGCTGGCCGACGCCGACAGCCGCCTCGGCCCCGTGCTGGAAGCGATCGTCAATGGCCGCTACGTGTGGGTGCCGTTCATGCGCATCGCGCGCATCGAGATCGACCCGCCGACCGACCTGCGCGACGCCGTCTGGACGGCCGCCACCTTCACGTGGTCCAACGGCGCCCAGACCGTGGGCCTGATCCCGACCCGCTACCCGGGCAGTGTCGACGCCCATGACGACGCGCTGAAGCTCGCCCGCCGCACAGAATGGATCAACAGCGGGCAGGGCGATCATCCGCTCGGCCAACGCATGTTCACGAGCGGCGAGGCCGATCATCCGTTGATGGACGCGCGCGTGATCGAATTCGACGCCGCCGAGGACGACAACACCAACCATGGCTGAACTGGCCCCACGCGAGCGCCTGCAACCCTCGCTGCTCGACCGCCTCACCGACGATGAACCCGACCAGGAGGTCGAGGCGCGCGACCGGCGCGTGCTGTCGGTGCGCGGGCTGCGCGAAGGCGTGCTGCGCGACCTCGCGTGGCTGCTGAACACGACCAACCTGCTGTCCGTCAGCGACGTGCCGCGCCTGCCGCACCTGGCCAGCTCCGTCCTCAACTACGGCATGCCCGACATGTCGGGCGCCTCGCTGGCGAACATGAACGCGGCCGACCTGGAACGCGCGATCCGCCAGGCCATCTGGGACTTCGAGCCGCGCCTGATTCGCTCGTCCGTGACCGTCAAGGCACTGCCGCAGCAGGAATCGATCAGCAAGATCATGTTCGAGATCCAGGCCGACCTGTGGGCCCAGCCTTATCCGGAACGCCTGTTCCTGAAGACCGAGCTCGATCTCGATCTTGCCCAGATCAGCCTCACCGAATTCTCCGGCGCGCGCTCATGACCAATCCACGCCTGCTTCGCTACTACAGCCAGGAGCTGCAGCACCTGCGCGAGATGGGCGGCGAATTCGCGGTCCAGTACCCGAAGATCGCCGGTCGCCTCGGCCTGGAAGGCTTCGAGTGCGCCGACCCGTATGTCGAGCGCCTGCTGGAAGGCTTCGCGTTCATGGCGGCGCGGGTGCAGATGAAGATCGACGCGGAATTCCCGCGCTTCACCCAGCACCTGTCCGAGATCGTCTACCCGCACTTCCTCGCGCCGACGCCGTCGATGGCGATCGTGCAGCTGCAGCCCGACCTCGGCAACCCGGCACTGAACGCAGGTTACCGGATCGCGCGCGGCGCGCCCATGCGCAGCGTCCTCGGCAAGGACGACGCCACCGCCTGCGAATACCGCACGGCGCACGAGCTGACCCTGTGGCCGATCGAACTGGTCGAAGCTAAATTCTTTACCAACGGCGGCACCATCGCCGGCGTCGAGGCGCGCTTGCCCGCGGACGTGAAGGCGGGCCTGAGGCTGCGCCTGCGCACGACCAATGGCGCGCCGTTCTGCAAGCTCGGGCTGGACCGCCTCACCTTGCACCTGCGCGGCAGCGACGACATGCCGGGCCAGATCTACGAAAAGCTGCTGGGTGCCGTCGAAGGCGTGCTCGTGCTGCCGGGCAGCCGGCCGGCCGGCCGTCACACGCTGCTGCCGAAGACCGCGCTGCGCCCGCGCGGGTTCGCGGAACAAGACGCGCTGCTGCCCAGCGGCCAGCGCAGCTTCCAGGGCTATCGCCTGCTGCAGGAATACTTCGCGTTCGCGCAGCGCTTCCTGTTCGTCGAACTGACCGACGTGAAGGCCGCAGTGAGCGCCTGCGCCGAGACCGAGCTGGAAATCATCGTGCTGCTGGCACGCGGCGACGCCCGCCTGGAGCAGGCGCTCGACGCCAGCAATTTCGCGCTCAACTGCACGCCCGTCGTGAACCTGTTCCAGCGCCGCGCCGACCGGATCAACCTGTCCGGCGACCAGTTCGAATACCACGTGCTGCCCGACCGCACCCGTCCGATGGACTTCGAGGTGCACCAGATCGAGAGCGTGACCGGGTACGGCATCGGGACGGACGCCGAGCAGGAATTCCACCCGCTGTACAGCGCGCGCGACCTGGGCGCCGCGACCGTGGCGTCGCAGGCGTTCTACCAGATCCGGCGCGAGCCGCGCCTGCTGTCGCAGCGCCAGCGCCAGCGCGGCCCGCGTTCTTCGTACATCGGCAGCGAGACCTTCATCACGCTCGTCGATGCCAGGGAAGCGCCATACCGCCACAACCTGCGCCAGCTCGGCCTCGTCCTGTGGTGCACCAACCGCGACCTGCCGCTCTCGATGCCGCTGGGCGTCGGCAAGACGGACTTCATCCTGGAGCAGGGCGGTCCGGTGCAGTCCGTGCGCGTGCTGGGCGGGCCGAGCCAGCCGTTCCCCTCGTTCGCCGAGGGCGGCATGGCGTGGCGCCTCATCAACCAGCTGTCGCTGAACTACCTGTCGCTGGCCGACACCGACCCGGACCAGGGCGCCAGCGCCCTGCGTGAACTGCTCGCCCTGTACTGCCATCCGCTCGACCTCTCCAGCCAGCGCCAGGTCGAGGGCGTGCGCTCGGTGTCGTCGAAACCGGTCACGCGGCGCATGCCGGCGCCGGGGCCCATCACGTTCGGACGTGGCCTGGAGATCACGGTGACGATGGACGACGGCGCGTTCGAAGGCGCGGGTGCCTTCGTGCTGGGCGGCGTGCTCGCCCACTTCTTCGCGCAGTACGTGTCGATCAACTCCTTCACCGAGACCGTCGTGCGCACCGTCGGCCGCGGCGAGATCATGCGCTGGAAGGCGCACGAGGGCGTATGCGCAATCCTGTAGACGTGGAACGCCAGCTGGGCGAGGCCGCGGCCGCGATGGATTTCTTCCAGGCGCTGCGCCTGCTGGAAAACGCCCATCCGGACAGGCCGCGCATCGGCACGTCGCTGCGTCCGCGCGACGACGCGGTGCGCTTCGGTCGCGACCCGTCGCTGAACTTCGAGCCGGGCGCGGTGGCCGGTTTTACGCCCGCGACAAACGAGGCGAAGGCGCGCCTGGCCGTGAACTTCTTCGGCCTGCTCGGCGCCAACGGCCCGCTGCCGCTGCACCTGACGGAGTATGCGCGCGACCGCGCCCGCAATCACGGCGACCACACGATGGTCGCGTTCCTCGACATGTTCCACCACCGGATGGTGTCGCTGTTCTACCGCGCGCACGCCACGGCCGACCCCGCGGTCAGCCTGGACCGCCCGGACAGCGACCGCTTCGCCGATTACGTCGGCAGCCTGTTCGGCATCGGGACCCCGGCCATGCACGGGCGCGACGAGATCGGCGACTTCGCCAAGCTGCACTTTGCCGGCCTGATGGCCAACCAGCGCCGTCCGGCCGCCGGCCTCGTGACGGTCTTGCGCGCCTACTTCAGGCTGCCCGTCGAACTGGAGCAGTTCGTCGGCCACTGGATGAAGATCCCGCTGGACGGCCAGACCCGCATCGGCATGGCCGAATGCGGCAACCGCCTCGGCACCTCGGCCGTGCTGGGAAAGAAAGTCTGGGATTGCCAGCACAAGTTCCGCCTCGTGATCGGCCCGCTCGGCTACGACGACTACGAGCGCATGCTGCCCGGCGGCGCCAGCATGACGCGCCTCGTCGACTGGGTGAAGAGCTATGCCGGCACGGTGCTCGACTGGGACGTGCGCCTGGTGCTCAGGCAGTCCGCGATTCCACCCCTCAAGCTGGGCGCGCGCCGCCTCGGCTGGACCACTTACCTCGCGAGCGGCCCGGCCGCGCGCGATGCCCGTCAACTCTTGATCAACCCGACAGCCCGCCAGGGCTGACCCCACGCGAAAGAACCGATCATGGCCGAAATCTCCCGTGTCGCACTGTTTGGAAAACTCAACTCGCTGTGCTACCGCGCGATCGAAAGCAGCACCGTGTTCTGCAAGCTGCGCGGCAACCCGTACGTGGAGATGGTCCACTGGTTGCACCAGATCCTGCAGCTGCAGGATTCCGACCTGCACCGCATCATCCGCCACTACGAACTGGATGCCGCCGTGCTCGCGCGCGACGTCACGGCCGCGCTCGACCGCCTGCCGCGCGGCGCCACGTCGGTGACCGACCTGTCGTCGCAGGTGGAAGAGACGGTGGAGCGCGCATGGGTGTTCGGCACGCTGATGTTCGGCGAATCGCAGGTGCGCAGCGGGCACCTGGTGTTCGGCATGCTCAAGACCGCGAACCTGCGCAACGCGCTGTACGCGATCAGCCGCCAGTTCGAGCGCATCAAGCCCGATGACCTGTCGGACCGCTTCGCCACCTTGCTGAAGGACTCGCCGGAAGCGAAGCTTGCCGCCAGCGACGGCTTCCAGGCCGCCGCACCGGGAGAAGCATCGGGCGCCATCGCGCCGGCGCAGATGGGCAAGCAGGAAGCGCTGAAGAAATTCACGGTCGACCTGACCGAACAGGCGCGCGGCGGCAAGATGGACCCGATCGTCGGCCGAGACGACGAGATCCGCCAGATGGTCGACATCCTGATGCGCCGTCGCCAGAACAACCCGATCATGATCGGCGAGGCCGGCGTCGGCAAGACGGCCGTCGTGGAAGGCTTTGCACAGCGCATCGCGCGCGGCGACGTGCCGCCTTCGCTGAAGGAAGTGCGTCTGCTGGCGCTGGACGTGGGCCTGCTGCAGGCAGGCGCCAGCATGAAGGGCGAGTTCGAGCAGCGCCTGCGTTCCGTCATCGACGAGGTGCAGGCCAGCGAGAAGCCGATCATCCTGTTCATCGACGAGACCCACACGCTGGTTGGCGCCGGTGGCGCGGCCGGTACGGGCGACGCCGCGAACCTGCTCAAGCCGGCCCTCGCGCGGGGAACCCTGCGCACGATCGGCGCGACCACGTTCGCCGAATACAAGAAGCACATCGAGAAAGACCCCGCGCTGACCCGCCGCTTCCAGAGCATCCAGGTGGACGAGCCGAGCGAGGAGCGCGCGATCCGCATGATGCGCAGCGTGGCGTCGACGATGGAAAAACACCACCAGGTGCAGATCCTCGACGAGGCGCTGGAAGCGGCCGTCAGGCTGTCGCACCGCTACATTCCCGCGCGCCAGCTGCCCGACAAATCCGTGAGCCTGATCGACACCGCGTGCGCGCGCGTGGCCGTGAGCCTGCACGCGACGCCGGCCGAGGTGGACGACAGCCGCAAGCGCATCGAGGCGCTGAACGTGGAAATGGAGATCATCCGCCGCGAAGGCGCGATCGGCATCGAGGTGGCGAGCCGCGCCCACGAGACCGAGGTCGAGCTGGCCGCCGAGAAGGAGCGCCTGGCCGCGCTGGAGGCGCGCTGGAACGAGGAGCGTGCGCTCGTCGACGAGCTGCTGGCGCTGCGCGCGAAGCTGCGCGATGGTGCCCAGCCGGTCGAAGGTACCGGATCGAAGCTCGAAGCGGCAGCGGAGTCCACGCCGCCGCAGGACGAGAACGAACGCGCCGCGTTGAAGGAACAGCTGCAGGCCGTGCAGGCGAAGCTGACCGCGCTGCAGGGCGAGAATCCGCTGATCCTGCCGACCGTCGACTACCAGGCCGTGGCCGCCGTCGTCGGCGACTGGACCGGCATCCCGGTCGGACGCATGGCGAAGAACGAGATGGAGACGATCCTGAACATCGCCTCCAACCTGAGCCAGCGCGTGATCGGCCAGGACCACGCGATGGAGATGATCGCCAAGCGCATCCAGACGTCGCGCGCGGGCCTGGACAATCCGAGCAAGCCGATCGGCGTGTTCATGCTGGCCGGTACGTCGGGCGTCGGCAAGACCGAGACCGCGCTGGCGCTGGCCGAGGCGTTGTACGGTGGCGAGCAGAATCTCATCACCATCAACATGAGCGAGTACCAGGAAGCGCACACGGTGTCCACGCTGAAGGGCGCGCCGCCGGGCTACGTCGGCTATGGCGAGGGCGGCGCGCTGACCGAGGCCGTGCGCCGCCGGCCGTATTCCGTCGTCCTGCTCGACGAAGTGGAAAAGGCGCACCCGGACGTGCACGAGATGTTCTTCCAGGTGTTCGACAAGGGCTTCATGGAGGACGGCGAGGGCCGCTTCATCGATTTCAAGAACACGCTGATCATCCTGACGACGAACGCGGGCACGGACCTGATCGCGGGCCTGTGCAAGGACCCGGACCTGATGCCGGATCCGGAAGGCATGGCCAGTGCGCTGCGCGCGCCGCTGCTGAAGGTGTTCCCGCCGGCGCTGCTCGGCCGCCTCGTCACGATCCCGTACTACCCGCTGTCGGACGACATGCTGGGCAAGATCGTCAAGCTGCAGCTGGACCGCATCAAGAAGCGCGTCGAGGCGCGCTACAAGATCCCGTTCGAGTACGGCGAGGACGTCGTCAAGCTGGTCGTCTCGCGCTGCACCGAGAGCGAGTCGGGCGGCCGCATGATCGATGCGATCCTGACCAACACCATGCTGCCGGACGTGTCGCGCGAGTTCTTGCGGCGCATGATGGACGGCGCCGGGACGAGCGCCGTGCGCGTGGGCGTGAGCGATAACGCCTTTTCCTACGCATTCGAGTAATCAGACCTGTATTTCCTAGCCCTTTGAATAACGCCGAGACTGGAGACCGACGTGAAACGTGAACGACCGATGATCGATACGATGAATACCATCCGCAAGGAGGCCGCATGAACGCCCAGGAATTGCGCGAATGGCTGCTGACCGGCACCGGCAAGCAGATGGAAACCGATAACTTTCTGGGCCAGTTCATGGTGGGCGGGGTGCCGGGCAACGGCACGGCGGCGAATTCCTCGACGGGACAGTTTTTCCCCTGCCTGGTGCGCCGGACGGTGAAGCCGAATGGCTTCGGCTATTATCTGAAGATTACCGGATGCCTGCAGGGTGGGGCCGACGCGCTCTTCGTCAGGGACCATCCGAACCAGTCCCTGCACGCCGACGCGTCGCTGTTCCCGATCGTGATCAGCGGACGCTTTTCGGGCTGCACGTTCGCGCGCTGCGTCGGTGCGAACGGCCACATGTACGTCGCCCACATCTTCGTCGATGCGAACCTCGGCGGCAACGACCCGGCCGCGCAGGCCCGCGCCTTCGAGGCGGCGGTCGGTGCGGCCCCCAATTCCGCGGTCGGCTTCAGGACCGTCGGCCAGGTCGTCGCGCCCGCGATGCGCGGCTACGTGTTCGGCACCTTCGACGGCGCCAACTGGCAATGGCATTGGCTGACGGCGGACGCGAACGGCACCGTCGTCGGCTGCCGGGCGCTCGGCGGCGGCGACTGGGTCGCACTGTGACGGGACATGCCTAACCAAGTCTCCATGGGCGCCATGATGACCTGCACCTTCGGCGCGGCGCCGTCCTCGCTCGTCGTCCTGCCGAAGAACAAGGTGCTGGCGGAGGGGCCTCCCGCCGCCAACATCATGGACCATATCCCTCTCGTGAACATCATGCCGTTCGGGGTGTGTCAGTCGCCGGCCAACCCCACGGTGGCCGCCGCCACGGCCGCGGCGATGGGCGTGCTCACGCCCATGCCGTGCGTGCCGGCGACTTCCGCGCCCTGGGTACCGGGCGCGCCCACGGTCCTCATCGCCAACA
>NZ_JBFUDR010000053.1:0-27747 GCF_056404615.1 Massilia sp. P2_C2
AAAAGGCTGTCATGAGGCGATTGCACGGCGAGGCGCGGAAGCGATCATTCYAACGCGAAGGAACGCCAAGCCATGGAAGGACCGGCGGCCGGTGCAGAAGCTCGCAATGCCATCCYGGACGCCACGCGCCGCCTCGGACGGAAGATATGGAAGAAATAGACCGGCTATCATCGGCGCAGCCTCGTCGAAACCAAGATGCGTTGTTTTAAACTGCTCGGTGAACGAGTCATGGCGCGAGACTTCGACCGCCAGGTCGCCGAGTTGCAGGTGCGTGCCGCCATCCTCAACCGCTTCACGCGGCTGGGCACGCCCARGACRGTCGCCATGCGCTAAATCCGTCCAGGGTTTGGGGCATTACGCGCTCAGCCGATTTATGCAGCAAAGCCGTTTTCCATCCATCAGCATTGGACGCATGATCCTAATAATTTAAAATTTTCACAAAATAACCAGAACCTGTTTACTAACCTTCTGGCTAGTAAAGCTCAGGTTTCTCCTATGAAGAACCATGGCTATACTTTCTAGAAAGTTGGTAACTTTGTCGCTATACATCGTATCTGTCGCACAACATCAAAGGAACTTACATGCCTCAACCACTTAACCCCGTTGCACAAAAACTGGTGGACGAGTCCGTTCTCGTAGCGGAAAATTATTTCAACTTCACCAATAATTTTTTGGGGATTGTTGGCTTTCCCATTGGGATCGGTTGCATCAGCACAGAAAACCCGGTGTTTTATGCTGCGCTTTCTATTGGATTCCTCTTATTGGTCTGGGGTTGTGAAATTCATGCCTACAAACGCAAGCTTCAAATTCTCCGAAACATTAAGCACCCGTCCATGACCCCATGTATGGTGATTAAGAAATCTCCGGCAGCTTTGTTCAGTATGGTCTTCTTGGGATGCATTGCTACAGGTTGGATCAATACTTCGGGGCCTTCATTTTTCACCGCCGAAGGTCAATCTCGCCCCTCATGCTCGGTCCCTGCAAGTAATGCGAACCTGGGGAAGTCGTGACTCATCCTTGCATAGTGATTACATACCATACGCCTAGCTTCTACGAGTGGGCTTTGACATTCGATCAAGAAGAAGCAGATGGCGATACGGGCGAAACATCCATCAAGGATTGTCTTCTATCTGCGCTCGGCAGCTTACCGACCGAAGGTGGGCCTGTCGAGATTCGCTACCGTGGTATCCATATGGGAACCTATAGCCCACATGAAGTTGAAAAGCTGTCAGATGAAATCGCGGCAGCTATCGCGGATAGGTATCGCCTTCTCTTCTCCGCGGAGTTGAGCACCTGACAAACGCCCCAATTTCCGATCCACCATCACGCTATATCAGCAGCTCTTTCACTCAAATGAGAGGTCGAAACGGCGTTGTTGCATAAATCCGCAAGTCTTTGATTTTATTAAATAAAAATTCTGATGCAAAATAAATAATTGAATTAAGAAGAAATAACTTAACGATTATTTGTGCAACAAAGCCCTGTTAATGTGCAAATTTTTAGGCGGAAGAGCAAGAACAATGAGCGGAATCTTCACACTATCCATCGAGTGCGTCGGCGGTAGGTATCTTAAAGAACCATATCGGTTCGTGATCGAGGTGCCAGTCGAATTGACGCTGGGCGACTTGGCGTCGCATATCATTGGGATGGTCGATTTCGAGGGCGATCACCTCGACGAGTTCTATCTTGCAAATGGCCTACGCGGCAAGAAAACTTGGTTCACGCCGAATGGGGAATGGGACGAGGACGATGCGCACGTAATGGACATAAAGCTATCCGCAATCTTCCCGCTGCCCAAGCACAAGATGCTGTACTATTTTTATGACTTCGGCGCATCGTGGTGTTTTCAGATTACCAAGCGGGGCAAGGAAACAAAGCCGCAGCCAGAAATCGGGTATCCGTGCATCGTGTCCGAAACAGGTTTGAAGCCGAAGGAGTTCGGTGATGATGAGGATTGGAACGGCGATGACGAGGACGATTCAGATAGCGATTGAACTAATAGTTTGCGCCGAACGTCAGCTTTTCACGTAGGAAGCTGTCGATGTTCAACGACGTGATTCGCTGACGGCAGCTTTTGCGAACACGTCAGCAGCTTTCCCCTACGCAAGGTGGGGTCGAAACTGTGATGGCATTTAACTGGTTGATTAAAGTGGAATTTTGGTGTGATCGCATATTCATGCGGTTGAAACCCGCATGAACAGCGGTTGTTCTTGATGTGGAGGGGCTTGGGAAGCTTCTGCTCTACCATTGAGCTACACCCGCGTTGCCTGCATTCTACGCGGGTTTTGCATCAATTGACAACGTCGCTGCCCGCCCCTACCCCTAGCGGGCCGACAGGCGACGGAAATATTTCTGCGACGGCATGTCCACGGCGTGGTGCAGCACGACGGACAGGACGAAGACGGCCAGGAACGACAGCCACAGGTACCACTGGTTGATCTGGTGGGAGCCGGTGACGAAGGCCGCCTTCAGCAGGTCGTAGACGAGGTAATGCACCATGTAGGTCGAATACGAGATCTCGCCGAGGTAGACGAGCACGGGCGTGGACAGGCCGGCCGTGATGCYGGACGTCGTCACGCTCAGGTAGGCGATCAGCAGCGCGAACGTGAGCGGGATCAATGCGTAGTCGGGCGTCGACGTGAAGGCGTACAGGACGCACAACCCGAGGAAGGCCGCAAGCGCCGCGGTCGAGTTCCGCTCCAGGAAATCGCGGTGGTTGACGTACAGCGAACCGACGAAGACCCCCATCAGGAACTCGAACATGGTGCGCACGAGGGCCATGTGCGGGATGTCGGCGCCGATCGACCGCAGGCCGCTCTTCGCATAGATCAGGTGCAGGACGGCGGCGGCCAGCACGATGCACAGCAGGTGGGCGACGATGCCGCCGCGCAGCTTGCGCAGGCTGAATGCCATCAGCGGGAAGAACAGGTAGACGAACCATTCCGAACTGATCGACCAGGACGGCACGTTCCAGGTCAGGTCGCTGCCGAACCACATATGCACCAGGAACATGCTCTGGATGAAAGCGGTCCACGTATAGGTTTCCGGCGCGGCCCCGCTGCTCGACAGGTACGTGAACGCCGCGAACAGCGCCAGGTAACCGCCCAGCATCACGAAATGCAGCGGATAGATGCGGGAAAACCGGTTCCAGTAAAACTTGCCCACGCTGTGCGGGAAATTCTTGCAAAGCGCGGCGTGATAGCTCAGGAAGATCACGAAGCCGCTCAACAGGAAGAACAGGTCGACGGCCAGGTAACCGTGCGCGATGAATGCCTTGACCGGCCCCGGCACCGTATCGTTCATGAGGTGCAGGGAGTGATAGAACACCACCCACCAGGCGCAGATGCCCCGTAGTCCTGCAAGTTGATTCAGCTTCACGGTAATGCACGTCCTTTTGCTTTGAGTTGGTCGCGCATCACGCGCACCGTGTACTGGTCGATCGCCACCGTCAGGCTGAGCATGTAGAAGATGTACGGCTGGTAGGCGATGCCGACGAACGAGCCGCCGGCGAGAAACACGAAGATCGACGTCATCATGGCATTGGCCAACCCGGCAATCCAGGCCATGCCGGGATCGTTTTTCCAGGTGCGCTTCAACTTGATGAGCTTGACCAGTGCGAGTCCGATCATCAGGAAATAGATGACGAAGCCGAACATGCCCTGTTCGCCCAGCACCTCGAAATAAATACTGTGGAAAGCCTTGCCGCCAATCTGGCCTTCGGGCAGGTGGATGACCTCGCCATCCGGCGAAACGCCGACGATGCGGTTGTGCAGGAAGGCGTCGAAACCGCCGCCCAGCGGATGCTCGCGGACGTAGCCGAGCGTCCATTCCCACACCTTGATCCGGCCCATTGCCGACGAGTCCGCGTTATACGTCTCGATCGTGGACATGCGGTTACCCCAGCGCGTGGCGGACAGGTCGAGATTCAGGATCACGATCCCGGCCAGCGCAAGGCCCGCGATCCACCACATTTTCTTTTTCGACTGGAGCATCGAGATCAGGCACATCACGCCCACGGCGATGATGCCCGTGCGCGCCGTCGTACCGACCACGGTCGCCAGGGCGATGACGATAATGCCGAGGAACAATCCTTTCGTCAGCAGGTTGCGCGGAAAAATCACGGTATGGCGCATGAGGAACAGAATCAGCGGGATCAGCATCACGGAAACGACCGCCAGCGTGCTGCTTTCGGACAAACCGGTATTGCCGGTTCCCATGACGGCCAGCGTGCCATAACCGCCGCCGCCGAGGATGGTCTTCACGCCGGCCGAGAACAGGATCGTACTGGCGGAAAACAGGAAAACCAGGAGGAAGGCTTCGATCTGGATGCGCGAACGGAAAATAAACGGAATCAGGACGGCGAACATGAGCACCTTGGACGCCCAGTCCCATTTACCCCAGGCCTGCGTTGGAAGATCCGACAGGGATGTCGTGAACGTCACCCAGATGCCGAATATGGTGATCAGCACAAGGATGGGACCGAACTTCGGCGGCGCTTTCTTGTCGCGGACGAGGAACAGCGTCAGCGTGGCCAATGCCGCGATGAACGACAGCGGCGCGTCGTTGATGATCGACCAGGCGAGGTGCTGGGGCCGCACGATGTCGACCCAGACAAAGCCCAGCGCGGCGGCGAAAGCGGCGGAAAAACCCGCGAACATCAGGGCGGCAAAGACAGCCGCTAATATAAGACTCTGCATACGTGTGATGCCTTGCGCAACAGTAAAAAGCGGCGGCCCGCGTTGTCCGGAACAGGTAAACGCCGACGCTGTGTTTATTTGCGAACGTTCTTTTGGGCCGGCGGTGGCGTTTGCTGTTCGTCTCTTGAAAACCAGGGCAGCAGCCTGTCGAGTTTGATTGCGCGTATGACCGTATAGATGATGAGCGTGCTGAAAATCAATATTGCTGCGTTGTCAATCATGCGTGACCTTTGACGGTATGCTGCCGGATACCGATGAGTTACCGGAATGAACGGGCGCTAGGATAGCACGCGGGGTACGGCAGCACCGTTGCCTCAACGGACTTTGTATTATCAGCCAGTCTTTAAATTGAGTACAACACTCTTTCCTGCCGCGTGCCGCCGTACCAACACGCGGCGTATTGACGGCACGCAGTCCGAGYGCGTAACGTCTTATATGTTTTTTTGCATGAGCTTGTGCCGAAAAATTCGTTGGGCTGTCCTTGGATGGGCTCGTATATTGACAACTCGTCCATAAACTAGCGGAGGCATCGTGGCGCCCGAATTACTGCTGCGAAAAATTCCCACCCCGGCGCAGGCCGCCGGCCTCCAACCGCCGCTGCCCATGCGGGGCGACCGCTTCCAGGAGGACGACTGATGGCCGACTTCGACATCGGCGCGATCGTGCGCGACCTGCACGATGCACGCCAGCAATGGCGCCAGGCCCACCGTGCGGCCGGCGAAGTCCGCGGCATCGAGTTTCCGTCGCGTGAAGCGCTGGCAACGATCCTCGGGCAACTGAAGGGCGTGCTGTTTCCGCTGCGCCTGGGCCCGCCCGACCTGCGCCAGGAAAGCGAGGACTTCCACGTCGCGCACGCCCTCGATACCGCCCTGCACGCGCTGCTGCGCCAGATCCGCATCGAACTGCGCTACAGCGCCGCGCTGCGCCACCTGACGGATACCGACATCGAACGGCAAGCCCTGGACGCCACCCGCGCGTTCGGCGCGGCGCTGCCCGGCATCCGTATCCTGCTCGACAGCGACGTGATCGCCGCCTACCAGGGCGACCCGGCCGCGCGCAGCGTCGACGAAGTGCTGCTGTGCTATCCGGGCATCCATGCGATGATCCACCACCGCCTCGCGCACTGCCTGTATGGTCTCGGCCTGCCGCTGCTGGCACGCATCATCGCCGAACAGGCGCATGCGGAGACAGGCATCGACATCCACCCGGGTGCCACCATCGGCGCCGGCTTCTTCATCGACCACGGCACGGGCGTCGTGATCGGCGAGACGGCCCTGATCGGCCAGCGCGTGCGCCTGTACCAGGCCGTCACGCTGGGCGCCAAGCGCTTCCCGGCGAATGCCGACGGTACGCTGCAGAAGGGCTTGCCGCGCCATCCGGTCGTCGAGGACGACGTCGTCATCTATGCCGGCGCCACCCTGCTGGGCCGCATCACCGTCGGCAAGGGCGCCGTCATCGGCGGCAATGTCTGGCTGACGCACGACGTGCCGCCCGGCGCCCGCGTGGCCCAGGCCGCGTCGCGCGAGGACGATCCGGGCGGGCCGGGCGATTCGGCCTGATCCCGTCGCACGGTTTGCCGCAGTTTGCCGCAGTTTGCTTACCTGGGGCTCTCGACGGTATAGCCCTTGGACTGCAGCGCGGCCAGGTAGCTCGTGGGGCCGACGATGTTCTGGATTTCCAGCACGGCAAAGGTTGCGGTGTTGTTGGCGAGCGCTTTGTCCGCCGTCCTGATCCATGCGGTGCGCAGGCGCTCGCGCACCTGGCGCAGGCCTGCGGCATCTTTCGCGATCAAACTGTTCGTGAGCGCATCGAGGCAGACGTCGCGGCGTTCCTCGAAGTTCAGGCCGCGGATCTCGGCGATGTCGCCATTGGCCCATGCATTCGCGCGCACGCGCATCGTTTCGAGGTCGACGTCCAGGCTGTCGAGCGTTTTCGTGAAGCAGACGAGGTCGTCCACCTGCGAATTCTTGAAGTCGCGCACGAGCTTGCGCGGGTCGTCCAGCGTCACGTCGTAACCGGAGTCGCTCAGCCTGACCTTGTTCTTCTTCGCGATGTCCTCGATCGTGCCGAGGACTTCGCTGCCATACGTCAGGCCGCTTTGCTTGAGGCCCGCGATCAGCAATTCCTCGCCCGCGAAGACGGGACGGTAGTGTTCGATGCCGTCGTCGTCGCCGATGTATTTCGCCTTCAGCACCGTCCAGTGCGCGTAGACGTCGGCGGGGACGACGTCGTGCAGCACGGCATCGTCTGGATTGCGCTTGATGCCGATAAGACTGGGCAACGCGGTCAGCCCGCGGAAGAAGCCGATGTGGGCCTTCGCGACCGGCGGCATCAGGACTTCCTGCGACTTCGCCACGAGGCGCTCGACGCGCGACGCATCCCACTGCATTTTCTGCGGCAACGGCGCGTAGGTGCCGAACACCCACATCACATGCGTCCCCTTCGACACTTTCCACACGCCGGGGCCGGGCCGGCGTCCTTCAACGACGACCGTGGCCGGGACGGCATCCGGCGCGTTGACCGGGTCGGGTGCGACCGCAGCGGTCGAGGTGGATGATGCCGTCGATTCGGCGGCTGCGGGTTGCGCGGCCTGGTCCACACCCTGGGCCAGCACCGGCAGTGCGAGCAGGCCCAGCCAGAATGCACAGGCATGACGCCGTGTTCTCTTCCTCATGGGAATCCCTCTTATTGTTGTGTGGCGCAAGCTTAACGCCTGGGTGCCCGCCATGCCTACAGGCGCAACGAAGTGTTACACGTTTGACATGCATACGTCACAACTTTTGGACTGTGCTTATTTCGGGCTTTCGACCGTATAGCCTTTCGTCTTCAGGTCGGCCAGGTAGCCGTTCGGGTCGACGATGTCCTTCATCTGCAGAAGCGCGAACGTGGACGCGTTGTCGGCCAGCGATTTTTCGGCCGCTTTCATCCAGTTGGCGCGGATGCGTTCGCGGACGTTCTGGAAAGCCGGCGTCGTTTTGGCCAGGGAACTGTTCAGCAGGGCATCAACGCAGACGTCATCCCGCTTTGCGAGATCCAGGCGCGCGAGATCGGCGATATTGCCGTTGGCCCAGGCATTGGCACCGGCCCGCATGGTACCGATGTCACCGTCCAGGCCCTCCACGGTCCTGGTGAAGCACGCCAAATCTTCCATCTGGCTCTTCTTGAACTCTTTCAGCGTACGGCGCGGGTCGTCGAGCTGGATGCCGAGCATGGTCCAGGTCAGCTTGACCTTGTTCTGCTTGGCGATCTTCTCGATCTGACTGGACACGGCCATGTTCTGGACGAGACCGTTCTTCTTCAGGCCCGCATGCAACAGTTTCTCGGCTGCGAAGAGCGGACGATCGCGCTCCGCGCCGTCGTCGTTGCCGATGTACTTGTCCTTCAAGACCTGCCAGCGCGCATACACGTCCGGCGGCAGCACGTCCTGCAGTTTCGCGCCATCCGGATTGTTCTGCAGGCCGATCATGGTCGGCAGCAGGGTCAACCCGCGCCACCATCCGACGCCGATGCTGAAGCCGGGCGGCAGCAGCACTTCCTGCGATCGGGCGACGAGGCGCTCCACGTGCGACGCATCCCATTCCATCTTCTGCGGCAGCGGAGAATACAGGCCGAACACCCACATCACGTGGTCGCCCTTCGACACTTTCCAGACGCCGGGACCGGGCCGGCGGCCCTCGACGACGACGGTGGCCGGCGGGGGCTCGGTGGCGTCGGCCGCCTGGACGGCGGGGGCGGTTTCAGCGGCGGACTGGGCCGCGGTCTGCGCCAGGACCGGCAGGGTGAAACAAGCCAGGTACAGCGCGCATGCGTAACGCTTGGTCGTATTCGTCATCGGACATCCCTTTGTTGTTGTGTGCGCAAAAGCTTAGCGCGAGGGATGAACCTGGCCTAACGGGGCAACGAAGTGTTACAAGTTTGACATGCATATCTGGTTACGGTTCGGACGGCACGTCGGCGGGCCGGTCCAGCAACTCGTGCGCCAGTTTGAGGCCCTCGACCATCGTATCGAACGCCGCCCGCTTCGCCTCCTCGCCGGGCACGCGCAGCACGTATGACGGGTGGTACGTGGTGACGACCCAGCGCCCTTCGTGGCGCAGCGGTTTGCCGAGGGAGTCCTTCAGGGTGACGTTGGCCGTGCGCAGCACGGATTTCAGCGCGGTGGCGCCGAGGGCCACGATGACGGTCGGTTTGACGCTCGCCAGCTCCTTGTCGAGCCAGTAGTAACAGGCCTCGATCTCGCGCTGTGCAGGGGTCTTGTGCAGGCGGCGCTTGCCGCGCGGCTCCCATTTGAAATGCTTGACGGCGTTGGTGACGTAGATCGTGTCGCGGGCGACGCCGGCCGCCTCGCACACGCGGTCGAGCAGCTTGCCGGCCGGGCCCACGAACGGCTGGCCCGCGAGGTCTTCCTGGTCGCCCGGCTGCTCGCCGACGAACATGATCTTCGCCCGCTTCGGCCCTTCTCCGCCGACGGCCTGGGTGGCGAACTGCCACAGCTCGCAGCGGCGGCATTCGTCGAGTTTCGACGGCTGCTGGCGCTCCGGCTGGGCGTCCTCGGGGGCGATCGGGATCGTCGTACCCTTGCGCTGGCCGACGGCCTCGTACTGCCCCACCTTGCGCGCGCCCAGTGCGGCCTCGCTCACCATGTGCGGCACGATCTTCGCCTCCGGCAGGTGCTTCCAGCGGTGCGACGGGATGTGCTGGTGCATGACATCCGTATTCAGGCGCGCCGGGTTGAACACGCTGCGGTAGTAGGTCAGCCATAGCGCTTCGCCGGTGTCTTCCAGGTCGGCGGCGTCGCGCACGAGAGGGCCGGTATTGTGCAGGGTATGGCCATCCCACAGGACGCTCGCCTCGGGCGTGGCGATCATCCAGCTGACCTTGCCCATGCGGCTGACGAAGTGTTCCGCCACCTGCGGCAGCACGTCGTGGCGCGGTTCGTACCAGGCGACGAAGCGCGGCGGGCCGGCTTCTTCCGGGCGTTCGCGGAAGCGGATGTAGGCATGCATGTCGTGTTCCTCGCGGCGCACCGCCTTCACCATCGCATGCAGCCGCGCGCCGTCCTCGTCGGCCGGCGACTGCACGTCGTGCTCGCCCTGCTGCCAGCGCCAGATCACGCGGTACAGGAAGGCCCAGCGGTCCGGCACGCGGCAGCACGCGGCCGCCTGCAGCATCTCCATCAGCGAGCGCGGGATGTGCGGCGCGGGGCGCAGCGGCGCCGCGTTTTCTGCCRCTGGTTCAGTCGGTGATATGGAAGAATTATCGGATGCCTCGGTAGAAGGCGGCGCACCCGTGAACAGGTCGCTAGCGCCCAGCAGGTCGCCCATGTGCGGCGCGCCCCACGTCACCCGTTCCGGTGGAATGCCATGGATGAGCAACTCGCGCGCCGCCTCGCGCCATTCGGCGAACGTCTCGACCTGCAGCGGCTGCCCGGCGCGCACCAACTCGTCCGCCGGACGCGGATCGGTATGCGGGGCAGGCTGCGCGATCATCATGCCGCCTGCAATTCCGGCCACAAATTCATCTGCTGCGGGGCGTCGGCCAGGTTACGCCGCAGCAGGTGGGACGACGCGGCGTCCTGCGCCGGTTTGTAGTCCGCCGTGATCACGAAGGGTGCCAGTTTTTTCAGCCCGCAGCGCAGGCGCGACAAGTCTTCCCAGCGGATGCGCCGCAGCCGCCGCAGGTCGATCAGGCGCTTCGCCGTGCGCAGGCCGATGCCCGGCACGCGCGCGATCATGCCCTCGTCCGCGCGGTTCAGGTCGAGCGGGAAGTGCTCGCGGTTGGAGAGTGCCCAGGCGAGCTTCGGGTCGATGTCCAGCGCCAGGTTGCCGGCCTGGGGCATCAGTTCCTGCGCGGTAAAACCGTAGCCGCGCAGCAGGAAGTCGGCCTGGTACAGCCGGTGCTCGCGCAGCAGCGGCGGCGGCGCGGACGGCACGCTGGACGGGCTTTGCGGGATCGGGCTGAACGCGGCGTAGTACACGCGTTTCAGCCTGTAGCTGCCGTACAGCGTCTGCGCCGTATTCAGGATCGTCCGGTCGTCGCTGGCGTCGGCGCCGACGATCATCTGCGTGCTCTGCCCGGCCGGCGCGAACGTGGGCGCCTTCGGGTGATCGTCCTTTTCGTCCAGCTTCGTGCGGATCGCCCCCATCGCCAGCTTGATCGTGTGGACGCTCTTTTCCGGCGCGAGCTTCGTCACGCTGTCCTGCGTGGGCAGCTCGATGTTCACGGRCAGGCGGTCGGCATGGCGGCCCGCCAGCTCGATCAGGCGCGGATCGGCGTCCGGAATCGTCTTCAGGTGGATGTAGCCGCGAAACTGGTGCTCTTCGCGCAGGCGGCGCGCCACCTCGACCAGCTGTTCCATCGTGTAGTCGCTCGACTGGATGATGCCCGAGCTGAGGAACAGGCCGTCGATGTAGTTGCGCAGGTAAAAGTCACGGGTGAGCCGCACGACTTCGTCGACGGAAAAACGGGCGCGCGGCACGTTCGACGTGCGCCGGTTCACGCAGTACTGGCAGTCGTAGACGCAAAAATTCGTCAGCAGGATCTTGAGCAGCGACACGCAGCGCCCGTCCGGCGTATAGCTGTGGCAGATGCCCATGCCGTTCGTGGCGCCGAGGCCGTCCTTGTCGACGGAATCGCGCTTCGGCGCCCCGCTGCTGGCGCAGGAGGCATCGTACTTGGCCGCGTCGGCCAGGATCTCGAGCTTGTCTTTGAGTTCCATCGCGCGAAAAAATACTGTATGGATTTACAGTATAACGCGTATCGGCTCCGGCGTGCCGTGCGCGAACGCACTGTTGCGGCCATTCCTTGTAAAGCTGTCGGCCTTCATTTCACAATGGTAATATCAAGGCCCCCCTTCATCCCCGGCCCGGGAACCACCATGTCCGTTCAGTTTCGCAACAACGTCCACGTGACCGGCTCCGGGTCCACGACCATGGTATTCGTGCATGGTTTCGGCTGCGACCAGACCATGTGGCGCCATATCGTCCCGGCGTTCGCCGACCGCTACCGCATCGTGCTGTACGACCTGGTGGGCAGCGGCCAGTCGGACTGGTCGGCCTACGACCGCGCGAAGTATGGCAGCCTGCAAGGCCACGTGACGGACCTGCTGGAAGTACTGGATGCGTGCGCGGCCGGTCCGGCGGTCGTCGTCGGGCATTCGGTGGGCGCGTCGATCGCGCTGCTGGCAACGGTCGCGGCGCCGGAGCGCTTCGTCGCCCAGGTGCTCGTCGGGCCGTCGCCGTGCTATGTGAATGATGGCGACTACATCGGCGGCTTCAACCGCGAAGACATCGCCGGGCTGCTGGAGGCGATGGAACAGAATTTCACCGACTGGTCGCACAAGATGGCGCCCGCGATCATGGGCGCGCCCAACCAGCCGGAACTGGGACAGGAACTGACGCGCAGCTTCTGCCGCAACGATCCCTCCATTGCCAGGCATTTCGCGCGCGTGACCTTCCAGTCCGACATCCGCGCCGACGTGGCCCGTTCGACGGTCCCCGCGCTGATCCTGCAATGCAGCGACGACCTGATCGTGCCGCGCGCAGTGGGCACGTGGCTGCATCGCCACCTGGCCCATAGCGTGCTGCGCGTGATCGACAACGTGGGCCACTGCCCGCACCTGAGCGCGCCGAGGGCGAGTTCGGTCGCAATCGAGACTTTTCTCGCGCGGGCCTTACGCCCGCTAACACACTGCTAACGTCATGCGTGGGCACGTTTCATTGGATTGATGCCCCCGGCATCAATCCCCCCCGGCCCCAAATGCCCACCCTACGCCCACGTACGGTAGGGTGGGCGGCCCTCCGCCCACGCGGAACGCCAACACGCCACGTACGTCACGCGGCACCGATATATCCGTTCGCCTGCGCCAGCAGCGCGGGCCCCATGCGCGCCGCCACGCGGTGCAGGTAGCCGGCGGCGGGCAGGACGCCGGCGGCGCCCGCGCGGTGCAGCCATGCATAAGCTTCCACCAGGTCGGGCGGCACGCCCTGCCCCGCCGCATACATCACCCCGAGGTTGAACTGGGCGCGCGCATGGCCCTGGCGCGCGGCGCACAGGTACCAGAAATGCGCGGACTCGTAGTCGCGCTCCGCGCCGTGGCCGCTGTCGTGGCGCAGGCCCAGCGCGAACTGCGCGAGCGCGTGGCCCTGCTCGGCCGCCTTGCGGTACCACAGCGTGGCCTGGCGCGGATCCACGGTGCCCGTGTCGTCGCGGTCGAACAGCTGGCCCAGCGCGTACTGCGCGGGCGCGTAGTCCTGCTCGGCCGCCTTGCGGTACCAGTATGCGGCTTCGCGCTCGTCCTGCGTGACGCCGTTGCCGCTCTCGTAGCGCAGCGCGAGGTCGAACTGCGCGCGCAGATGGCCCTGTTCTGCGGCCTTGCGGTACCAGTCCAGCGCCAGTGACGCATCCTGCGGCACGCCGTGGCCGGCATCGATCAGCTGGCCGAGGTGGTACTGGGCGCCGGCGAAGCCCTGGTCGGCCGCCTGGCGGTACCAGTGCGCGGCCTGCGCATGGTCCTGCTCGACGCCCTGGCCGTGTTCATAACGCAGGCCGAGGTTGTCCTGCGCCGCGGCGTGGCCAAGCTCGGCCGCGCGCCGGAACCATGCCAGCGCCAGCTGCGGGTCGCGCGCGACGCCGTGGCCGGCATCGTAGATCAGCGCGAGATTGAACTGCGAGCTTGCATGCCCCTGTTCTCCGGCGCGGCCGTACCACAGGATCGCCTTCTCGCTGTCCTGCGGCAGGTCCTGGCCCTTGTCGTAGCGCAGGCCGAGGTTGAACTGGGCCGGCGCATAGCCCTGCTCCGCGGCCTTGCGGAACCAGTGGATGGCCTGCTGCACGTCGCGCTCGACGCCCTGGCCGCTCAGTTTCCCACTTTCATAGCGCAGCGCGAGGCTGAACTGGGAACGCGCGTAATTCTGCTCGGCCGCCTTGCGATACCAGGCGATGGCCTGCGCGATGTCCTGGGCGACGCCCTTGCCGCCCTCGTACATCATGCCGAGATTGTGCCGGGCGCCGGGATCGCCCTGTTCGGCCGCCTTGCCGAACCAGTGCAACGCCTCGTGCACGTCGGCCGGCGTGCCCTGGCCTTTCGCATACAGCCACCCAAGATTGTACTGGGCCTGCACATAGCCCTGCTCCGCAGCCTGGCGGTACCAGTACAGCGCCTGGCCCGGGTCCTGTTCCACGCCCTGGCCCTTCTGGTACATCACGCCGAGGTTGTACTGGGCCTGTTCGAGGCCGCTGCTCGCGGCCATGCGATACCACGCGACGGCCAGCTCGTAGTTGCGCGGCACGCCCTGGCCGTTCACGTACATGAAGCCCAGGCTGTGCTGGGCCGTGGCCACGCCGCGCTCGGCCAGCGCTTTTACACGCAAGAATTCCGAGGTGTGGCGGGACTCAAGCTCGCTCGGTGACGCCTGGTCGGGCATGGCGCATCAGGCCTGGAAGGCGAGCACGTTCGAGACGCCGGCCGGCAGCGCCTGCGCGCTCAGCACGTCGATGAAGCGGCCGAGCGGCATCGGGCGGTGGTACAGATAGCCCTGCATCGTCAGGCAGCCGTTCGCGCGCAGGTAGCGCGCCTGCGATTCCGTTTCCACGCCTTCCGCGATCAGGTTCAGGCCCAGGCCGCGCGCGATCGAGATGATCGCCAGGACCACCGGATAATGCCCATGCTCGTCGTGGATCTCCTTGACGAACGACTGGTCGATCTTGATCGTGTGGACCGGGAAGCGGTGCAGATAGGCCAGCGACGAATAGCCGGTGCCGAAGTCGTCGATCGCCACCGACACGCCCAGCTGGCCCAGTTTGTTGAGCTGCTCGATCGCGTGCTGCGGGTTGCGGATGCAGATGTTCTCGGTGATTTCGACTTCGATCTGGCTCGGCGCGATCCCGTAACGTACCAGGGCGCCGCGCATCTTTTCGAAGAAGTCCCCCCGGTCGAGGTATTGCGGCGACAGGTTCAGCGACAGCCGCACCTGGTTGCCGCCGATGTTCTTCCACTGCAGCATGTCACGGCACAGGGCGCCGATCATCCAGTCCGAGATCGGCAGCATCATGCCGTTCTCTTCCGCGAACGGCAGGAATTCGCCCGGCGAGACGATGCCGCGCGTGGGGTGGTTCCAGCGCATCAGCGCCTCGGCGCCGACGATGCGGCCGCTGATGGCGTCGATCTGCGGCTGGTAGTACATCTCCAGCTCGTTGTTCTCGAGCGCGCGGCGCAGGCTCTGTTCCAGCGCGATCTTCTGGTGCGACACGTCCTGCATCGACGGGTCGTAGAACGCGTGGCCGTTCTTGCCCTGCCCCTTGATCTGGTACATGGCGATGTCGGCGTGGCGCAGCAGTTCGTCGATCGATTCGCCGTGGATCGGATAGACCGCGATACCGATCGATGCCGAGATGTGCACGGCATGGCCGTCCAGGTCGAACGGTTCCTGCAGCACCTCGAGGAATTTGTCGGCCACCATGCGCGCATCGTCGCGGTCGCGCAGCTCGGGCAACACGATCGTGAATTCGTCGCCGCCCTGGCGCGCCAGCGTGTCGCCGCGGCGCAGGCATTCTTTCAGACGGCTCGCGGCCTGCTGCAGCAACTCGTCGCCCTTCACGTGGCCGAGCGTGTCGTTCACGAGCTTGAAGCGGTCGAGGTCGATGAACATGACGGCGAGTTCCGTCTGCTTGCGCTTGGCCTGGATGACGGCGAGGCCGAGGCGATCCTTGAACAGGATGCGGTTCGGCAGGTCCGTCAGGATGTCGTGGTAGGCCTGGTACGAGATGACTTCTTCCGCGCGCTTGCGGTCGGTGATGTCGCGCGCCACGCCATAGGTGCCGTAGAACTCGAGCTTCCTGACCTCCTGGTCGGGCACGTGCATGCCGATGGCGTTCAGCGAGATCGTCATCAGCGTGTTGTTGAAGGTGCGCTCCTGGTTGGCGCCGGCGTGGCACTTCAGGCGCAGCTCGACGTTGCGCGAGGCCCGCTCGTCCACGCGGCGCTCGTTGAAGACGTAGCGCGCGCGCTCGAGGTCTTCGTCGTGCACGAGGATCGAATAATGCTGGCCGATGAGTTCTTCGCGCTTGTAGCCGAGCAGCTGGTAGGCGCGGTCGTTGATGAAGGTGAACTTGCCTTCGTGGTTCAGCGTATAGATGATGTCCGGCGACGAATCCACCAGGTAGCGGTACATCTTCTCGGAGTTTTCCAGCTGGTTGGCGATGCGCGCGTTGGCTTCTTCCAGGCGGCGCTGCTTCAGCGCGTTCGCCACGGTCTTCAGCAGTTCCTCGCGGCTGTACGGCTTGCGCAGGTAATCGTAGGCGCCGCGTTTCAGCGCGCCGATGGCCGCGTCGATGCCGACCTCGCCGCTCATCACGATGACGTCGGCGTCGATGCCCTTTTCGTTGATGAAGTCCATGATCTCGTGGCCGCCGATGTCGGGCAGGCGCAGGTCGAGCAGCACGAGGTCGAAGCGCAGGCGCGACAGGTGCGCCAGCGCTTCGCTGCCGGTGGCCGCCGTGACGAGCTGGTAGCCGCGGCCCTGCAGCAACTCGTACAGCGACGAGAGCAGGCGGGGTTCATCGTCGACGAGCAGGAGCCGGGGCTGGTCACTGCCGAGCGAAGAATGCGTGTCGTGGGGGCTGGACGACGGGACGCTGGCGGAGAATGGGTTCATCGTTACCTTATACGGGTCCGAGTGCGCGCACCGGCAGCGTGGCCGGGGCGCCGGCACCGGCATGCGCCGGCAGCAGGATTTCAAAACTGGTGCCGGTCGTGCCGCTGCGGCAGGCGATGTGCCCGTTCAGCTTCTTGACCAGGCTATGCACGATCGACAGGCCGAGGCCATGGTGCGGCCCCTCCTTCGTGCTCTTCACGGCCGAGAACAGGTTGGCCAGCACGTCGCGCGACAGGCCGGGGCCGGTGTCGGAGACGACCAGTTCCAGGTACAGCCTGCGCTCGCGGTTCACGTGGCCGCGATTGGCGATCTCGATGCGGCCGCCGCTGCCCGCCAGCGCCTCGATCGCGTTCTTCACGAGATTCACGAGGATCTGCTTGAGGATGTCGGGGTCGCCCTCGATGCGGCTGTCGGCGTCCGTCATGCTGACGACGATCTCGACGTTCGCCGGAATGAAATTCGTCGTGCGGAACAGGCGCAACACGTCGTCCACGACCTTCGCCACGTCCGCGGCCGGCGCGCCGCCTTCCACCCTGGACGTAGCGACGCCCGGCTGGATCTCCGTCAGGCTGCCCACCAGCTGGCCCACGCGGTCGATCTCCTCGTTCAGGATCGACAGCTCGGCGTTGACCGGTTCCTGGCGTTCCAGCTTGCTGTCCAGGACGGACAGGTAATTCTTGATGATAGCCAGCGGGTTGTTCACTTCATGGACCACACGGCGCGATGCTTCCCGGTATTCCTCGGCCACMTGGGCGAGTTGGCGGCGCGCATGGCCCCGTTCCGACATCGCCGTCTCGAGCGCGCCCGCGGCCTGCGCCCCGAACGCCTGCAGGAAGCGCTCGCGCTTCTGGCAGGTCGGCAGCTGCCAGGCGGCGACGCCGCCGATCAGCACACCGAGGCAGCGCGCGCCCGCGACCAGCGGCAGGCAGACGAACGATTCGGTACCCAGCATGCGCAGCAGCTGTTCTTCCGCGAGGTCGAGCGGACGGCCGTCGCGGCGGATGAAGCCCAGGCGCCGGTCCAGCGCGGACTGCGCCACGGCGCCGCCCTTCGCCAGCGGGATCGTGAACTCCGCGACGCGCTGCTGGTTGGCGGTCGGCGCGCCGATGAGGGCCTGGCCGGTCGGATTCTCCAGCAGCACGACGGCGTTCTCGAAATCGAACAGGATGCGCGCCGAGCGCGTCATCGCTTCCAGCAGGCTGGATTCTCCCTGCTGGCGCGCGAACGTCTGCCCCACCTCGGACACGAGCACGAGGTTGCGCACTTCCTCGGACAGGCGCTGCTGCACGGGATCGACGGGCGGGGGCGGCGCGAACGCGGGCGGCGCCGGCAGGTCGTCGGCGCCGGCGAGGTCGATGCCGAGGTGGATCGCGGCCTTCTCGACCTGGCGCGCGGCCAGGCCCAGCAACTCGTCCGGCGCCTCGGGATCGAGGCCGCACAAGGCGCGCGCCTCGTCCACCAGGCCGTCGTCGTTGGCATGGCTGGACAGCACGTGGGCCAGGCGCACGATGCGGATCAGCGGATGCGCCGCTTCCAGGCGCGCGCTCGGTTCGTGGTGGTACAGGACGGAATCGGCCAGGAAGGAATCGAGCTGCCAGCGCTCGATCAGCCAGGCGCCCGCCTCGGCGTGCGTGATCTGCAGGGTGCGCTGCTCGACGGCGCACAGGTCTTCGTCGTCGCGCGCCGTGAAGTTGAACGCGTATTCCTTGGGCGCCGTCGCCAGCAGTGCCAGGCGGCCGACGTTGTGCAGCAGGCCGGCCAGGTAGGCCTCTTCCGGCTGCGAATAATTCATGCGGCGCGCCGCCTCGCGCGCCAGCACGGCGGCGGTCAGCGAATTCTTCCAGAACGCACGCAGGTCGGTGGCGCCGGAATTCGGAAAACTGTTAAACGTCTGGAACACGGAATCGCTGATGACCAGCGTCTTGATCATGTCCGTGCCCAGCGCCACCATGGCTTGTTCGAGGTTCGGCTGGCGGCTGTTGCGGTGGTAGGCCGAGCTGGTGGCGACGGTGAGGATCTTGCCGGTCATGCCGGCATCCTTGGCAACCAGCGCCGCCAGTTCCGGCATGCCCAGATCGTCCGCCTGCAGGTGTGCAAGCAGCTTGATGAGAATCTGGGGCATGGCCGGCAAACGTGCGATCAGCAGTCGGTTGCGGATGTCCTGGTCAGGTTGATGTATGGTTTCAAGCACGGCCGCCAACTCATGTTTGGGTCATGGCCGCCTTCCTTCGTGAGGAGCCGCCACAGGATTCGTTCTCGCGGTCCACGGAATAAAGCGAAGATGATATTGTTATTCCGGGCATGAAAAACTTATCTTAGCATATATACATTTCTGACCGGGAACAATACTTTCCGAGTAAATTCCGGCGTTTTAGAGTCGTATTTCAACCACTTCGTATTGACAAATCGCAGATAAAGTAAAGAAATTTGTCACTCTTACATGACTGGCGTTCAGGCTAGCGCTTTGTAACGACGATATTGGCGCGACGTCATCCAGCACGCCAGCGACGCCAGCGCGAACGCGGCCTGGCCGAGCGCCATCGCCAGCACGGAATGCGTGAGCGCCGGCGCGATGATCCCGGCGACCAGCGCGCCCATCAGCGTCGTCACGAACGACTGGCACGATGCCACCGTGCCGCGGATGTGCGGAAACAGGTCGAGCGCCAGCAAGGTGGCGCTGGGGTTGATGATCGAACTGCCGAAGTTATAGAAGAACATCGGCAGCACGGTCCACGGCAGCGCCGGCGGCAGCACGGCGTGGTACGTGACGGAGCCGCTGACGGCCGCCAGCATGAAGGCGTAGCCGATCGCGATCTGGCGCGAGAACGTCATGCGGCCCGCCAGCCGGTTGGCGGCCAGCGCCCCCAGGAAGATGCCGCTCACGGCCGGCACGAACAGCCATGCGAAATCCGACGGCCCGAGGTGCAGGTGCACGGGCAGCAGCACGGGCGCGCCGGCGATGAACAGGAACATGCCGCCGAAGTTGAACGCGACGATCCCGGACTTCATCTGGAACAGCACGGAACTGAAAATGTCGCGGTAGCTGCGCGCGAGGAAGCGCGGATTGAACGGCTGGCGGCGCTCCACCGGCATCGTCTCCGGCAGGTGCTGCCAGCACACCCACCACAGCACGATGGAAAACGCCAGCAGGCCGAGGAAGATGGAACGCCAATCGAATGCGGACACCACCCAGCCGCCCAGCACGGGCGCGATGGCCGGCGCGATGGAAAAGATCATCGTCACCATCGACAGCAGGCGCGCGGCCGGCGCGTCCGAATACAGGTCGCGGATGATCGCCCGCCCCACGACGACACCCGCCCCGGCCGAGACGCCTTGCATGATGCGGAAGATCCACAGGTAGTGCACGGAATGCGCCGAGGCGCAGCCGAGCGTCCCGACCGCGAACACGATCAATCCGACGAGGACCACATTGCGCCGCCCGAACGCATCCGACAGCGCGCCGTGCCACAACGACATCGCGGCGAAGGCCAGCATGTAGGCCGTCAGCGTCTGCTGCACTTCCAGCCCGGTCGCGTTCAGCGACGCCTGGATGGCGGGGAATGCGGGCAGGTAGGCGTCGACGGAGAACGGTCCCAGCATCGACAGCGCGGCCAGCAGGGAGGCGAGGCCGCCGGCCGACAGCATCGTGATCTTGTGCGGTGCCGGCAGCGGGACCGGGGTGACGGGGTCTTTCGGTAGATTGTCGGGTTCGGGTAGCATTTACTGGTCTTCTTTAGGTTTTGCCGCATCGCGCCGGTTGAAGCCCGCGACCATGTCGAAGCGGAACAAACGGCATTCGAGCGCGCCGTTGAAGAACGGGGTCTTGCGCGACTCCTTCAGGCGCAGCATCTTGGGCAGGCCCAGGTCGGCCGTGAACAGGTACACCGTCCAGCCGGCGAAGCGCTGCTTCAGCGTGGCGGAAAGCTGCTGGTAGAAGCCGACGGCCATCTCGTCCTGCGGGATGGTGGAGTCGCCGCGCACGCCGATCCGCTCGCCGTACGGGGGATTGGTCAGCAGGATGCCGGGCRTGGGCACGGGCGGCTGCACCTGCTGGGCCTCGATCTGCTTCAGCGGCACCTCGAACAGGATGCCGGCCGAGCGCAGGTTGTGGCGCGTCATCGCGACCATGTCGCCGGAGATGTCGGAGCCGAAGATCGTGGGCTCTGCCGGCAGCGGGTTCGGCTTGATCGCCGTCTTCATGTCCTGCCAGGCCTTCGCATTGAAGTTCCTGAATTTTTCGAAGGCGAAGCGGCGGCGCGCGCCGGGCGGGATGCCCTGCACCATCTGCGCGGCTTCGATGAGGATCGTGCCCGAGCCGCACATCGGATCGAACAGCGGCACGCCGGGCTTCCATCCCGCGACGCGCAGCAGCCCGGCGGCCAGGTTCTCGCGCAGCGGCGCGTCGCCCGTCTCCTCGCGCCAGCCGCGCTTGAACAGCGCTTCGCCGGACGTGTCGAGGTAGATCGTGAAGTTGCGCTGGTCGAGGAAGCCCATGATGCGCATGTCCGGCTCGCGCGTGTTGACGGACGGACGGCGGCCGAACTGGTCGCGGAAGCGGTCGCACACGGCGTCCTTGATCTTCAGCGTGGTGAACTCGAGGCTCGTCAGCGGCGACTTGATGGCGGTGATGTCGACGCGGATCGTGTGGTCGACGCTGAACCAGTCTTCCCACGGCTGTTCCAGCACGAGGTCGTAGATGTCGTTTTCGTTGGCATAGGTGCGGTTGGCGATGCGCAGCAGCACACGCGACGCGATGCGCGAATGCAGGTTGATGAGGTATGCGTCGGGATTCGTGCCCGAGCAATGCACGCCGCCCGGCACCTGGTTGTGCACCTTCAGCGTCGTGCTGCCGGTGGTTTGCGCGATCTCGGCCAGCTCGTCGGCCAGCGCCTGTTCCATGCCGCGCGGGCAGGGGCAAAAGTAGGAAGCCATGATAGGAGTACCCTTTATCCGTAGTTTAAATATTCGGGGTCAGAGCTCGAATTTCCCGGTTGAGCTCTGACCCCGACTGACTAATATTCGGGGTCAGAGCTCGAATTTCCCGGTTGAGCTCTGACCCCGACTGACTAAAAAAGAAGCGGCCGGGATGAAGGCCCGGCCGCCGGTGAATCATTGTATGTTGCTCGTCGTATTTAGAATGGCTTGACGACCACCAGGATCACGATCGCCAGCAACAATAAAACCGGCACCTCGTTGAACACGCGGAACCATTTATGGCTGCGCGTATTGACGCTGCGTTCGAACTTTTTCAGCAGCGATCCACACGCATGATGGTAGCCGATCACGAGGATCACGAGCGCCAGTTTTGCGTGCAGCCAGCCCCCGTTGATGCCGAAGCCCAGCCACAGCCACAGGCCCAGCAACAGTGCCGGCACCATCAGGATCGTCGTGAAGCGGTACAGGCGGCGCGCCATGCCGAGCAGGCGCTCGATCGCGGCCGGGTTGCTTTCCTGGGCCAGGTTCACGTAGATGCGCGGCAGGTAAAAGAGGCCGGCGAACCACGAGGCGATGAAGATGATGTGAAAGGCCTTAACCCAAAGATACATGCACAATCCCTTGTAACGGACGTTGGCGGTATGTTGGCATTACGCGTGGGCGGAGGGCCGCCCACCCTACGGTAGGGTGGGCTCCCCGAGCCCACGCGAAAGCCGTCGAAACGCAAACGTTATGTGCGTACCTCGCCGTGGCCGAACACCACGTACTTGAGCGACGTGAGCCCTTCCAGCCCGACCGGCCCGCGCGCATGCAGCTTGTCGTTCGAGATGCCGATCTCGGCGCCCAGGCCGTATTCGAAGCCGTCGGCGAAGCGCGTCGACGCGTTGATCATCACGGAGGCCGAGTCGACCTCGCGCAGGAAGCGCATCGCGTCCGTGTAATCCTCGGTGACGATGGCGTCCGTGTGCTTCGAGGAATACGTGTTGATATGCTCGATGGCCGCGTCGATGCCGTCGACGATCTTCACGGCGAGGATCGGCGCCAGGTATTCCGTGCTCCAGTCCTCTTCCGTCGCGGGCACCAGGTGCGGATAACCCTGCAGGATGGCCAGCGCTTCCGGATCGGCGCGCAGCTCGACTTCCTTCGTCGCGTACAGTTCCGCCAGTTGCGGCAGCACGGTCGGCGCGATGGCGCGTGCCACCAGCAGCGTCTCCATCGTGTTGCACGTGCCGTAGCGGTGCGTCTTGGCGTTCATGGCGATCGGGAGCGCCTTGGCGATGTCGGCCTTCGCGTCGATGTAGACGTGGCAGATGCCGTCCAGGTGCTTGATCATCGGGACGGTCGATTCCTTCATCAGGCGCGCGATCAGGCCCTTGCCGCCGCGCGGGACGATCACGTCCACGAACTCCGGCATCGTGATCAGGGCGCCGACGGCGGCGCGGTCCGTCGTCTCGACGACCTGCACGCCGTGTTCCGGCAGGCCGGCGCCGCGCAGGCCCTCGGCCACGAGGGCGGCCAGCGCGCGGTTGCAGTGGATGGCTTCCGAACCGCCGCGCAGGATGGCGGCGTTGCCGCTCTTGATGCACAGGCCGGCCGCGTCGACCGTCACGTTCGGGCGCGCCTCGTAGATGATGCCGATGACACCCAGCGGCACGCGCATGCGCCCCACCTGGATGCCGGTCGGGCGGAATTTCAGGTCGGTGATCTCGCCGATCGGGTCGGGCAGCGCGACGATCTGGCGCAGGCCGTCGACCATCGTGGCGATCGCCTTGTCGGACAGCGCGAGGCGGTCCAGCAGCGCGGGCTCGAGGCCGGCGGCGGCGGCCGCTTCCATGTCGCGCGCGTTGGCGGCACGCAGGCTGTCGGCCTCGCGCTCGATGGCGGCGGCGATCAGGAGCAAGGCCTGGTTGCGGGTGGCGCTGTCCGCGCGCGCCATCGCGCGCGAGGCCGCGCGCGCCTGGCGGCCGATTGTGTGCATGTAGTCGGTGATGTCCATCGTGCTTCGTCCGTTGCGGTTGCCCGCGTCAATTAAATTCATGCGTAGGGTGGGCACCCCTGTGCCCACGCGAACGTCAATGTGTCGCAAACGTCACGCGTGGGCACGGGGTGCCCACCCTACGTTCGCGGTGATTCACGATGCGACTTTCAACGCCAGCTGCAACATCGCATCCCACGCATCCCCCGCGAACTGCTTCGCGCGCAGGCCCTTGACCATCTTGTCGACCTGCGCCGCCTGCTGCAGCGCCGCTTCCAGCACCGGCAGCGAAATCCGCCGCAGCGCCGGCTCCATCATGCGCTCGCGCGGGCCCCAGATGCGGTATTCCTTCAGCAGCGCACCGAGCGGCCGTCCCTGCGCCATCCCTGCCTTCAATTTTAGCAGCGTGCGGATTTCCTCGGAGACTGCCCACAAAACCAGCGGCAACGCCTCGCCCTCGCCTTTCAGTCCTTCCAGCATGCGCACCAGGCGCGCCGGGTCGCCGGCCAGCATCGCTTCCGACAATTTAAAAACGTCGTAGCGCGCCACGTTCAGCACGGCGTCATGCACCTGCTCGTAGGTCAGCTTGCCCGGCTCGTACAGCAGGCCCAGTTTCTGGATCTCCTGGTGCGCCGCCAGCAGGTTGCCCTCGACGCGGTCGGCGATGAAGTCCAGGCTCTGGCGGTCGGCGCTCTGGTTCTGGCTTGCTAAGCGCGTGCCGATCCAGCCCGGCAGCTGGGCGCGTTCCACGTTCGGGATCTCGACGTAGACCGCGGCCTGCTGCAGCGCCGCCACCCACGATGCCTTGGCCGTTTGCCAGTCCAGCTTCGGCAGGGTGATCAGGGTGAGGTTGTCGGGGTTCAGGTCCTTCGCGTAGTTCTGCAGCGCGGCGCTGCCGTCCTTGCCGGGCTTGCCGCCGGGGATGCGCAGCTCGATCAGCTTCTTGTCCCCGAACAGCGACATGGCCTGGTTGGCGGCCAGCAGCTCGCCCCATTTGAAGTTGCGCTCGACCGTGAGCACGTCGCGCTCGGAATAACCCTGCGCGCGTGCGGCACGGCGGATCCGGTCCGCCGCCTCCAGGGCGAGCAGATGCTCGTCGCTGGTGATCACGTACAGGGGCGCGAGCCCCTTGGCGAGGTGCCCGTCGAGCGCCTCAGGCCGCAACTRCATGCTGTTCTCTCTTCCTTATGCCTTGACCGGCGGCTTCATGGAAGCCAGACGGCGGATGATCTGCTGCACCAGGTCCGCCTGCATGTCGCGGTACAGCAGCCCTTCCTCGGATTCCTTGGCCAGCACCTGGGTCTCGTCGAACGCCATGTTCCGGCGCAGCGAGATCTGCGTGGGCGGTACGAGCTCCGCCCCTTGCGCGTCACGCACGGTGAACGACATCGTGTACGTCAGCAGGTATTCGCGCACCCGGCCCAGGCTGTTCAGCGACAGGATCGATTTGTTGCGCGACTCGCCCAGCAGCACGAATTGCGCCTCGGCGTCCGTCGCCTTGTCGGCGATGACCACCTGGCCGGTCGCGCGCAGGTTGCGCTTGAGCTCCGTGCCCAGCGCCGACGTGTCGGCAAAGCCGAGGTAGATGCTGTGGAACGGCATCGTGTAGCTGCCGTTCGAGCCGCGCATCTGGAAGCCGCAGCCTGCGATGGCAGATGCCACCAGCAGGGCCGCAGCCGCGCGCACCGCCAACTTCCTGGTCAGGGCGCGCATGGCTTACACCACGATGTTGATCAGTTTGCCGGGGACGACGATGACTTTCTTCGGCGTGCCTTCGACGAACTTCTGCGCGGCTTCCGACGCCAGCGCGGCCGCTTCGATGGCGGCCTTGTCGGCCTCCTTCGGCACCTTCACCGAACCGCGCAGCTTGCCGTTCACCTGGATCATCAGCTCGATCTCCGCCTGTTCCAGCGCGGCCGGGTCGACTTCCGGCCAGGCCACGTTCAGGATATCGCCGTATTTGCCGGCATAGCCGAGTGCCTGCCACAGCGCGTGCGTGATGTGCGGCGCGACCGGGTTCAGCATGCGCAGGAAGATCGACAGGCCTTCCGTGATCACGGCGTCGGATGCCGGCCCCTCGGACAGCTTGGCCGACTCCAGCGTATTCAGCATCTTCATGCAGGCCGAGACGACCGTGTTGTACTGGATGCGCTTGAAGTCGTAGTCGGCCTGCTGCAGCACCTTGTGCACTTCGCGGCGCAGCGTTTTTTGATCAGCATCCACCGGAGCGCCGGCCGGCGTCCCTTGCTGCTGGCCGGCCAGCGCGGCGGCCACGCGCTCGCGCTGGGCAAAGCCGAACGCCCAGACGCGGCGCAGGAAGCGGCTCGCGCCTTCCACGCCCGACTCCGACCATTCCAGCGTCTGCTCCGGCGGCGCGGCGAACATCGTGAACAGGCGCGCGGTGTCGGCGCCGTACTGCTCGATCTGCGCCTGCGGGTCAATGCCGTTGTTCTTCGACTTCGACATCTTCTCGGTGCCGCCGATGACGACCGGCTGGCCGTCTTCCTTCAGCACCGCCGATTGCGGACGGCCGCGCTCGTCGAACGTCAAGGTGACGTCGGCCGGGTTGTACCACGTCTTCTTGCCGGAAGCGTCTTCGCGGTAGTAGGTCTCGTTCAGCACCATGCCCTGCGTGAGCAGGTTGACGAACGGCTCGTCGAATTTCACGAGGCCGAAGTCGCGCATGACCTTCGTCCAGAAGCGCGCGTACAGCAGGTGCAGCACGGCGTGTTCGATGCCGCCGATGTACTGGTCCATCGGCATCCAGTAATCGTTGCGGGCCGGGTCGACCATCGAATCGTTGGAACCCGGCGACGTATAGCGCATGTAGTACCAGGACGAGTCGATGAACGTGTCCATCGTGTCGGTCTCGCGGCGTGCGGGCGCGCCGCAGCACGGGCAGTCGACCTTGAGGAACGCCTCGTGTTTCTTCAGCGGGTTGCCGGAGCCGTCCGGGACGCAGTCTTCCGGCAGCACGACCGGCAGGTCCTTCTCGGGAACCGGCACCGTGCCGCATTTCTCGCAGTGGATCATCGGGATCGGCGTGCCCCAGTAGCGCTGGCGCGAGATGCCCCAGTCGCGCAGGCGGAACGTGACCTTCTTGTCGCCCAGGTCCTGGTTCGCGAGGTCGCCGGCGACGGCGTTGACGGCCGCCGTGTAATCGAGGCCGTCGTACTTGCCCGAGTTGACGACGGTGCCGCGCTCCTTGTCGCCATACCATTCCTGCCAGCCGTCCAGCGAGAACGTCTCGCCTTCGCTTGCTATCACCTGCTTGATCGGCAGGTCGTATTTTTGCGCGAACGCGAAGTCGCGCTCGTCGTGGCCCGGCACGCCCATCACGGCGCCGTCGCCGTACGTGATCAGCACATAGTTGCCGACCCAGACCGGTACCTGCTCGCCGGAGATCGGGTGCGTGACGAACAGGCCGGTCGGCATGCCCTTCTTTTCCATCGTCGCCATGTCGGCTTCGATGACGGAACCCTGCTTGCACTCGGCGATGAAGGCCTGCAGTTCCGGATTGTCCTTGGCGGCGTGCTGCGCCAGCGCGTGTTCCGGCGCGACGGCGCAGAACGTGACGCCCATGATCGTGTCGGCGCGCGTCGTGAAGACGTACAGCTTGCCCTCGTTGATGAGCTCACCCTGCTCGTCCATGATCACGTGCGGGAAGGCGAAGCGTACGCCGGTCGACTTGCCGATCCAGTTGGCCTGCATGATGCGCACGCGCTCCGGCCAGCCCGGCAGTTTATTTTCGACGTAGTCCAGCAGTTCGTCGGCGTAGTCCGTGATGCGCACGTAGTACATCGGGATCTCGCGCTTTTCCACGACCGCGCCCGAGCGCCAGCCACGGCCGTCGATGACCTGCTCGTTGGCGAGCACGGTCTGGTCGACCGGATCCCAGTTCACGGTGCCGGTCTTCTGGTAGATGATGCCCTTCTCGAGCATCTTGAGGAACATCCACTGGTTCCATTTGTAGTAGTCCGGCTTGCAGGCGGTCATTTCGCGCGACCAGTCGATCGCGAGGCCCATCGATTCCATCTGGCCGCGCATGTGGGCGATGTTCGAATAGGTCCACTGCGCGGGCGGCACGTTGTTCGCCATCGCCGCGTTCTCGGCGGGCATGCCGAAGGCGTCCCAGCCCATCGGCATCAGCACGTTGTAGCCGTTCATCCGCAGGTAGCGGTACATCACGTCATTGATCGTATAGTTGCGCACGTGACCCATGTGCAGCTTGCCCGACGGGTAAGGCAGCATCGAGCAGGCGTAATACTTGCCTTTTGGGAAACGCGGATCGTTCTCGACGGCTTTATACGCGTCGATCGATTTCCAGTAGGCCTGCGCGGCCTGTTCGACTTCGGCTGGACTATATTTTTCTTGCATGATGTTCTGCGGACTGAAAGAGGTGAGCAGAACATTATATCGTGTCATTCGTCCATGGCGTGGGTGGACGGGCGACGTGATGGTGGGCACGGGGTGCCCACCCTACGGC
>NZ_JBFUDR010000054.1:0-27730 GCF_056404615.1 Massilia sp. P2_C2
GCGGGACACATCGGCATTGATGTACTGCTTCGTGATGAACAGCAGATCGTCGAGTGGCAGGTAGAGCGATTGGCGCAGTGCCAGGACGATGGCCTCCTGGGCCGCGCTCAAGGTCGTATGCAGCGTGTGGGCACGATGTGAGCGGTCCTGTACATCGTCGCGCCCCAGCCATTTTTGTGCAGTGGCCCGAGTGACGTTGAACACTCTGGCCGCTTCTCTGGACGACAGGTTGGAATCCTTAATCTCCTGGCGGATTTTCGGTGTCATTCGAGCTTGCGAGTGGATGCGTGAATTCATGCTGTGAACTGCTTCTGGTGGGATTGAATGTTGAGTTCAGCAGTTCCGAAGCTCAACCGCAACTGGAACCGGTTGCCTGGGCTTCGCATATGATCTTGATCCCGGTCTCCGCAACCTTGGCAGCGGAGACCGCCATTCCCACCCCATCAAGCAGGCAGATCAAACAACAGCAGTTCAGCCCCCTCCGCCCGGTCAAACACGACCCGCTCCTCACCCCCGATCTTGAGCGCATCCCCATCCTTCAGCGCCACGCCATTGACGGAAACATCCCCGCGAATCACGTGCACATACGCGAGCCGCTCCCGATCCAGCACATGTTCGACCCGATCGCCTTCATCGAGAATGGCCGCATACACCGACGCATCCTGATGAATGGTCACCGACCCCTGCCGCCCATCCCGTGAAGCGATCAGCCGCAGTTTGCCCTTCTTGCTTTCGGCAGAAAAATGCTTCTCCTCATAGCTGGGCGGAATACCCTTCGTATCCGGCTCGATCCAGATCTGCAGGAAGTGCACGGGCGCCGTCTTCGATCCGTTGAACTCGCTGTGCCGCACGCCGCTGCCGGCGCTCATGCGCTGCACGTCGCCGTAGTGCAGGACGGAGCCCGTGCCCATGCTGTCCTTGTGCTCCAGCGCGCCGTCCAGCACGTACGAGATGATCTCCATGTCGCGGTGGCCGTGCGTGCCGAAGCCGGCGCCGGGGGCGACGCGGTCTTCGTTGATCACCAGCAACGGGCCGAAGCCGGTGTGGCGCGGGTCGTAGTAATCGGCGAACGAAAAGGTGTGCCTGGACTGCAGCCAGCCGTGGTGGGCTGCGCCCCGTTCATCGCTCCTGCGGACTTCCATCATGGTGTTTCTCCCTGTTGATTGCTGTCGATGGAAGCCAGTATAGGGACGCTGGACGACATTGAAAAACGAGTAATTTCACGCACCAGCATCGAAAAAATCGATCATCGCCGCAATGGGTCGAGCAGGCCGCGCAGGTTGTTGTGGTCGAGTTCGTACATGAGGGCGAGCAGTTCGCCCAGCTCTCCCTTCGGAAAGCCTTCTCGGGCGAACCAGCCCAGGTAGTGGCCGGGCAGTTCGGCGATGGTGCGGCCTTTGTATTTGCCGTAGGGCATTTCACGGGTCAGCAGCAGGGTGAGGTGTTCGGGTTTCATCGTGCCGCCACTTTAGCAAATCGCGCGAACGGCGTACGATGCGCCGAAGGAGGAGAGACCGATGGCAACCGACTTCAACCTGGACCGCTTCGTCGAAGCGCAAAACGGCGTGGTCGACACGGCGCTGGCCGAGCTGCGCGCCGGCCGCAAGCGCACCCACTGGATGTGGTTCATCTTCCCGCAGATCGAGGGGTTGGGGCAGAGCGCGATGGCGCAGCGCTATGCGATCCGCTCCGCCGACGAGGCCGCCGCCTACCTCGCACACCCCGTGCTGGGCCCCCGGCTGCGCGCGTGCGCGGCGGCGGTCGCCAGCCATGACGACCGCGGCGTCGACGAGATCTTCGGCCATCCCGACAACCTCAAATTCCATTCCTCGATGACGCTGTTCGCCGACGTCGCGCCAGACGAGGCGATCTTCCAGGCCTGCCTCGACCAGTTTTTCGACGGCCGTGCCGATCCTGCCACGCTGGAGCGCCTGGACTGAGCGCGGGCCGCGGATACGTCCGTGTCCGGTTCGCCATCGTTGTTGCGTATAATCCCAGGTCAGCTCGTCCACAACCACACAACAACACACATGGCTTCATCTTCAGACAACATCAGCATGGCAGTGTTCTGCGACTTCGAAAACGTCGCACTCGGCGTGCGGGATGCGAATTACGAAAAATTCGACATCAAGCCCGTCCTCGAACGCCTGCTGCTCAAGGGCAGCATCGTGGTCAAGAAATCGTATTGCGACTGGGATCGCTACAAGGGTTTCAAGGCCACGATGCATGAAGCGAACTTCGAACTGATCGAAATCCCCCACGTGCGCCAGTCGGGCAAGAACTCTGCGGATATCCGCATGGTCGTGGACGCGCTCGACCTGTGCTACACGAAGTCGCACGTGAACACGTTCGTGATCGTCTCGGGCGACTCGGACTTCTCTCCGCTCGTCTCCAAGTTGCGCGAGAACGCGAAACGCGTGATCGGCGTCGGCGTCAAGCAGTCGACGTCCGACCTGCTCGTCGCCAACTGCGACGAATTCATCTTCTACGACGACCTCGTGCGCGAGCAGCGCCGCGCCGCCGCCAAGCGCGACGAGCGCAAGGCCCAGCCGCAGAGCCGCCGTCCGTCCGACGAGGGCAACCGCAAGCGCGAGGAGATGGAAGCGCGCAAGCTGCAGGCGCTGGAGATGGTCGTCGAGACCTTCGATGCGCTCGTCTCCGAACGGGGCGATACGGGCAAGATCTGGGCGTCGCTGCTGAAGGACACGCTGAAGCGCCGCCGCCCGGACTTCTCCGAGACCTATTACGGCTTCCGCACGTTCGGCAACCTGCTGGAAGAAGCGCAGACGCGCGGCCTGTTCGAGTTCGGGCGCGACGAAAAATCCGGCACCTATGTCTTCCGCGGCGCCAACGCCCAGGTCGAGTTGCCCGTCGTCGACGCCGTGGCCGAACCGGCCGCCGTGCCGGACACCGAGCCGCAGCAGGCCGCGGCCGAGCCGGTGGCGGACGCCATCGACGAACTGGGCGCGGAAACCCAGGGCGAGCAGCCTTCGGAAGCGCCGGCGCCGGCCTCCGCCCGTGAATCACGCCGCCGCGGTGGCCGCAACCGCAAGGGCCGCGACACGCAAGCAGTCGCACCGGCATCCGAAGACGTGGCCATGGCTACGTGGCCGGCGCCGACGCCGGACCTGGCCGAGACGCCCGAACCGGTGGCGGCTGCGGCCGAGGACGCCGAGGCGCCCGCAGCGGCCGTCGAAACGCCTGCACCGAAGGAACGCCGCCGCCCGACCCGCAAGACGCCGTCCCGCAAAGCCGCGGCCGCAGCCGCCGAGGCGCCGCAGGTTGCCGACACCGGCACGGCCGTGATGCCGGAGGCGGCAACGGCGGACGATGGCGCCTTCGCGCTGGACGCGCAGACTGCTGTCGTGGACGCCGGTGCCGACCTGGCAGCGGCGCCGGCCGATCCGGTTGACGTGGAAGGTGAGGGCGACGGTCAAGCCAATAAGTCGGCCCGCAAGAAATCGTCCCGTCCATCGCACAAGGCCCCGTCGCGCAAGCCCGCCACGCGCGCGCCGCGCCGTCCGGCCAAGCCGAAGACGCCGCCGGAAAACGGCTGACGCGACACCTCCCGGAAGCGGCGCGCGGATTCCTGCATCCGCGCGCCCGCGCGGCGCATGGCTGTGCAATAATGACAAGGCCCCCAGCGCTTTGCTGCACCGTCCTGCAAAGGCCCATCATGCGTACGCTACCCCGGTTGTTCGCCTGCCTGTCTCTTGTCGCTACCGTGTCGGCCGAAGCGGCTGCACCATCGGCTTCGCATCCTTTGCTGGGGATCTGGATCCTCACGATCCCGCAGTTCGGCTGTTCCGAAACCTACCACTTCCGCGGCGACGGCACGACGCTCGTGAAGAGCGCGGACGAAGTGTCGGAAAGCGAGTTCACGGTGGCGGAGCAGCCGAGCGCCAAGGGCTTCTACAGGATCGAAGACCGCATCGTGAAGGACAACGGCAAGCAGGACTGCTCCGGCGAGATCATGAAGCCGGGCACGCTCGCCATCAACTACATCCGCTTCCACCCATCCGGCGCCCGCTTCGTGATGTGCCGCGACGAAACCATGGACGCCTGCATCGGACCATTCGAGCGGGCGCCGGGGCAGGGCATCTGACCATCGGATTCGGTCGCCGTTTCCGTGTATATTGCCGGGCAATAAGATCACATGGACTCCCGATGTCCCCGGCTTTGCTTTTCTGTATCCTCATCGGCTATTTCGCCCTGCTGCTCGGCGTCGCCCGGGCCACGTCGCGCGGTGCCAACAACGACAGTTTTTTCATCGGTAACAAGAGCAGCAACTGGATGCTCGTCGCATTCGGCATGGTCGGCACCACGCTGTCCGGCGCCACGGCGCGGCTGTACCTCGTCGTCGCCGTCCTGCAGAACATCATCCTCGGCATGATCCTGCTGTACACCTACCAGGGTGGCGTGAAGACCATCGTCTGGACCGACACCCTGCAGACGACGTGCATGCTGGCGGGCCTGTTCGCCTGCGTCGCCTTCATGCTGGGCCAACTCGACCTGACGATCCCGCAGGCCCTCCAGCAGATGCAGGCGCGGGGCCTGGCGCGCGTGTTCACGCACGACGTGGACAGGCCCGGTTACTGGCTCAAGCAGATCGTGGCCGGCATCTTCATCGTGCTGACGATGACGGGCATGGACCAGGAAATGATGCAAAAGACGATCTCCGTGAAGACGCTGAAGGATTCGCAGAAAAACCTGCTGAGCCTGACGGCCGTGCTCGTCGTCGTGCTGTGCGCCTTCCTGTTCCTCGGCGGCCTGCTGTACCTGTACGCGTCGGTGGCCGGTGTCACGGCGACGGGCGATAAAATCTTTCCGGCCGTCGTCATGGGACACCTGCCCGCGTTTGTCCAGATCATCTTCCTGATCGCGCTGATCTCGGCACTGTTTCCCAGCGCGGACGGGGCCATCACGGCGTTGACGTCCACGTTCTGCATCGACATCCTCGGCATCAGGCGCCGCGCCGACCTGACGGAAAGCCAGCGCATGCGCCTGCGCCGCCACGTGCACCTGGCGTTCGCCTTCCTGTTCCTGGCCATGGTGCTCGTGTTCAAATGGGTGGACAATCCCAGCATGATCGTCGTGATCCTGAAGCTGGCCGGCTATACATATGGACCCTTGCTCGGTCTGTTCGCATTCGGCATGATGACGACACGCACGCTGAACGACCGTCTCGTGCCCGTGGTGACCATCGGCGCCCCGATCCTGTGTGCGCTGCTGGAATACCACCAGCACGCGTTGCTGGGCAGCTACCGCCTCGGCCTCGAACTGCTGATCGTGAACGGCGCCCTCGTGTTCGCCGGCCTGTTCGCGATCTCGCGCCGTGCCACGGCCAGCCCGGCGACCGCCACCGCATGACCCGAACGAACCGATTTTCTAACCAGCCGGAGAAACGATGTCCTTCAAGCCCCTGTCTTCCCTGCGCCGCGGTCTGGGCGCGCTCTGGCGCGGCCTCGATGCCACCCGCCGTTTCGTGCTGAACCTCATCTTCCTGCTCATCCTCATCGCCTTCGTGTGGGCGCTGTTCGGCGGCGGGCTCAAGCCGCTGGCGCCGAAGACGGCCCTCGTGCTGGACCTGAAGGGCGAACTCGTCGAGGAGCGCGCCGGCAGCGTGCGCGATTCCGTCGTCGCCGGCCTGTCCGGCAACGGCCGCCGGCTCGTCCGCCTGCCGGACGTGCTGAAGGCGCTGGACGGCGCCGCCAGGGATGCCAACGTGAGCGAGGTCCTGCTGCTGCTCGACGAGATGGACGGCGGCGGCCTCGCGTCGCTGCGCGAGATCGGTGCGGCCGTCGAGCGCGTGAAGGCGGCCGGCAAGCGCGTCGTCGCCTGGGGCGGCACGTTCGACCAGAAGCGCTACCTCGTCGCGTCGCATGCCAGCGAGATCTACCTGCACCCGATGGGCATGGTGCTGATCGAAGGCTTCGGGCGCCATCGCAACTATTACCGGGACGCCCTCGACAAGCTCGGCGTCACCGTCAACCTGATGAAGGTCGGTACCTATAAAAGCTTTGCCGAGCCGTTCATCGGCAACGGCCCGTCGCAGGCCGCGCAGGAGGCGGACAGCTTCCTGTACAACGCGCTGTGGACGGGCTATACGGCGGAAGTCGAGAAGGCGCGCAAGCTGCCGGCCGGCGCCATCGCGAAGGGCATCGACGAGCTGCCGCAGCGGATGGCTGCCGCCAACGGCAACGCGGCGAAGGTGGCGCTGGACTGGAAACTGATCGACGGCGTCAAGACCCGCGACGAGGTGCGCGAGATGTTCGTCAAGCGCGGCGTGTACGACGACCACATCAAGAGCTTCCGCCAGGTGGGCTTTGGCGACTACGTGTCGCGCAACCCGGACAAACCGTTCGGCGACGCCGTGGCCGTCGTCGTCGCGGCCGGCGACATCACGGAAGGCACGGGCGGCCCCGGCATGGTCGGCGGCATCTCGACGGCGAACCTGATCCGCAGCGTGCGCGAAGACAAATCCGTACGGGCCGTCGTGCTGCGCGTCAATTCGCCGGGCGGCAGCGCCTACGGCTCGGAACTGATCCGGCGCGAGCTGGAACTGACGCGCGCGGCCGGCAAGCCGGTCGTCGTGTCGATGGGCGACGTGGCCGCGTCGGGCGGTTACTGGATCTCGATGGCGGCCGACGAAGTCATCGCCGACCCGCAGACCGTCACGGGTTCGATCGGCGTGTTCGCCATCCTGCCGACCGCGGACAAGGTCGTCGACAAGCTCGGCATCCACACGGCCGGCGTGACGACGACGTGGCTCGCGGACGCCTACAACCCGCTGCGCCCGCTCGATCCGCGCTTCGGCCAGCTGATCCAGGCCAGCATCAACCACATCTACGACGAGTTCACGACCAAGGCCGCCATCGCGCGCAGGACGACGCCGGCCAGGATCGACGAAGTGGGCCAGGGCCGCGTGTGGACGGGCACCCAGGCCAAGGAGCGCGGCCTTGTCGACCGCCTGGGCAGCTATGGCGACGCGCTGCGCTCGGCCGCGAAACGGGCACACCTGGGCGACGATTTCCGCGTCACCTATGCCGAGCGGCCGACGACGCTGGCCGAGCGCGTCCTGGAGCGGATGGGCCTGTCCGACGCGCAGATCCTGACCGTGCAGGTGAAGCTGGGCCTGCTGCCGGCCGACCTCGGCACGGCCGCGCTGGGCGGCACGACGGCGGCCGCGATCGGCAAGGACCTGGGCTGGCTGTCGGCCGTCGCCGACCGCAGGCAACCGTTCGAGGCCGTCACGCACTGCCTGTGCGGGGCGCCCTGAACCTTTCCGGGCTGTTAAGCTTTGTAACAGCATGTAGGCGAMCGACCATACGCCGAAACATGGCGCCGTGATGGATCTGGACGGGCGTGGGACTCTCCCGCGCCTTTTTTGTTTGGATCTCCCGGGATGTGGGCGACATCGGTGTAAAACCGTGTAAAGGCGCAAGATTTCTTGTCTGGAAGGATGCTTGCCCGGCGGGGTGAAGGCTCGCTGATGCGTACGTTACGAAACATAAAGCCCTGGCATGCCGTGCTACATTTTCAGGAAACTTTATTGTGCTTTTGAGCACTCGGCCGCCAAGGACTCGCAATGGATTCGACCGTCACACCCGACAAGAACAAGACCCCGACCCAGACGAAACGCGGGCGCCGCTCGCGCCTCATCGGCACCATCGTCGCGATCCTCGCGATGGCCGGCCTGGGCGGGCTGGCCTGGCACCTCATCCACCAGCCGCAGGGCGGCCCCGGCGGCGCAGGCAGGCAGGGCGGTGCCGGACCCGGCGCCGGCCGCGGCGGTCCGGGTGGTCCGGGCGGACGCGGCATGCCGGCGACGACGGTCGGCGTCGGCAAGGCCGAGCGGGCCGACATCCCGATCGTGCTGGGCGCCCTTGGCACCGTGACCCCGGCCGCCGTCGCGACGGTGCGGCCGCAGATCGGCGGCGTGCTGCAGAAAATCCTGTTCACGGAAGGACAGCTCGTCAAGGAAGGCCAGGTGCTGGCGACGATCGATCCGCGCCCCGCCCAGATGGCGCTGCTGCAGGCCACGGGCCAGCGCCAGCGCGACCAGGCCCAGCTCGAGACGGCGAAAGTCACGCTGGGCCGCTACCAGACGCTGCTCCAGCAGGATTCGATCGCGCGCCAGGACGTCGATACCCAGGCCGCGCTGGTGAAGCAGCTGGAAGGCACCGTCACGACCGACAAGGCGGCCGAAGGCATCGCCCGCATCAACCTCGGCTATACCCAGGTGCGCGCGCCGATCGCCGGCCGCGTGGGCCTGCGTACGGTCGACATCGGCAACCTCGTGGGCAGCACCGATGCGAACGGCATCGCCGTCATCACGCAGCAATCGCCGATCGACGTCGAATTCGCCGTGCCACAAGACCAGCTGCCCGCGATCCAGCAGCGCGTGAACGCCAGCGCCACGTTGCCCGCGACGGCGCTGGACCGCACCCGCACCCGCGAGCTGGCGCAGGGCCGCTTCATGGCGCTGGACAACCAGGTCGACACCACGACCGGCACGGTCAAGGCCAAGGCGCGCTTCGGCAACGAGGGCTCGACACTGTTCCCAAGCCAGTTCGTGAACATCCGCCTGCAGGTGGACGTCATCAGGAATGCCGTCACGGTGCCGGTGACGGCCCTGCGCCATGGCGCGAACGGCGATTACGTCTACGTGCTCGACCAGCAGACCCGCACGGTGGCGCTGCGCACCGTGAAGCGCGGCCAGGCCGATGCCGAGCGCGTCGAAGTCACGAATGGTTTGCAGGGCGGCGAGACCGTCATCACCGAGGGCGCCGACCGCCTCAAGGACGGCGCCAGGGTGACCCTGCCGGGCGACCGGCCGGCGCGCGGCGCCGGCGGCGCGGGTGCCGGGGGGCAGGGCGGACAGGGCAACTGGAAGGGCCGCCAGGGCGCGCAGGAAGGCGCGCAGCAGGGACAGCAGGGCCAGCACCGCCGCCGTCAGCAACAGGAAGGGGCCGCACAATGATGCCGTCCGTAGGGTGGGCACCACGTGCCCACGCGGGCGTTTGCGATGTGTTGGCGTCGCGCGTGGGCACGGGGTGCCTACGCCGGCCGCGCCCCCCCAACGTTTGCCCGTCTAGCGGAGGCGTCGCATGAGTCCATCCGCACCTTTCATCCGCCGCCCCGTCGCCACGTCGCTGCTGATGCTGGCGATCGTGCTGGCGGGCCTCGTCGGCTATAAATTCCTGCCGCTGTCGGCACTGCCGCAGGTCGACTTCCCGACGATCCAGGTGCAGACGCTGTACCCCGGCGCAAGCCCGGAGGTGATGGCGCGTACCGTGACGGCACCGCTGGAACGCCAGTTCGGCCAGATGGCGGGCCTGGCGCGCATGAGTTCCAACAGCGCGGCCGGCGTGTCCGTGATCACGTTGCAGTTCTCGCTGGGCCAGACGCTCGACGTGGCCGAGCAGGAAGTGCAGGCCGCGATCAATGCCGGCGGCTCGCTGCTGCCGACCGACCTGCCGGCACCGCCCGTGTACGCGAAGGTCAACCCGGCCGATGCGCCGGTGCTCACGCTGGCCATCACGTCCGACACGATGCCGCTGACGGAGGTGCAGAACCTCGTCAACACGCGCCTCGCGCTGAAGATCAGCCAGGTGAACGGCGTCGGTCTCGTCACCCTGCAGGGCGGCCAGCGGCCGGCCGTGCGCATCCAGGCCAATACGGAGGCGCTCGCCGCCAACGGCCTCGGGCTGGACACGCTGCGCACCGCCATCACGAACGCCAACGCCAACAGCGCCAAGGGCAGCTTCGACGGCCCGCTGCGCGCCTACACGATCAACGCCAACGACCAGCTGGTCACGGTGCCGGATTACACGAATTTGATCGTCTCCTACCGCAACGGCGCGCCGGTGCGCCTGGGCGATGTGGCGAAAGTCGTCGACAGCGCCGAGAACGTCAAGCTGGGCGCGTGGGCCAACATGAAGCCGGCGATCATCCTGAACGTGCAGCGCCAGCCGGGCGCCAACGTGATCGCCACGGTGGACGCCATCAAGACGCGCCTGCCCGAGCTTGCCGCCAGCCTGCCGCAGAGCGTCCACATGGACGTGCTGTCGGACCGCACCAACGGCATCCGCGCCTCCGTCGAACACGTGCAGATCGAGCTGGTGCTCGCCGTCGTCCTCGTCGTGCTCGTGATCTTCGCGTTCCTGCACAGCCTGCGCGCCACCGTCATCGCCAGCCTCGCGGTGCCGATCTCCCTCGTCGGCACGTTCGGCGTCATGTATTTGCTGGGCTACAGCCTGAACAACCTGTCGCTGATGGCGCTGACGATCGCGACCGGCTTCGTCGTCGACGACGCCATCGTCATGATCGAGAACATCTCGCGCTACATCGAGGAAGGCGAAAAGCCGATGGACGCCGCGCTGAAAGGGGCCACGCAGATCGGCTTCACCATCATCTCGCTGACGGTGTCGCTGATCGCCGTGCTGATCCCGCTGCTGTTCATGGGCGACGTCGTGGGCCGGCTGTTCCGCGAATTCGCGGTGTCGCTCGCCATCACGATCCTGATCTCGGCCGTCGTCTCGCTGACGCTCGTGCCGATGATGTCGGCCCGCTGGCTCAAGCAGCACGACAAGGCACATGACAGCGCATTCGCCCGCCGCTTCCAGTCGCTGTTCGACTGGACCGTCGGCCACTATGACCGCAGCCTGAACTGGGTGCTGGCGCGCCAGGGCCTCACCTTGCTGGTCGCGCTGGGCACGCTCGTGCTGACGGCGCTGATGTGGGTGTACATTCCGAAAAGCCTGTTCCCGACGCAGGACACGGGCCAGCTGCAGGCCCGCGTGGAAGCGCGCCAGGCGATCTCGTACAGCGCGATGGCCGACCTGCAGCAGGCCGCCGCGCGCGAGATCCTGGCCGACCCGGATGTCGAATCGCTCGCGTCGACGGTGGGCGTGGATGCCGCCAACAACACGATGCTCAACACCGGCACCATGCTGATCAACCTGAAGTCGAAGCACGGCGACCAGCAGGAGCTGATGGACCGCCTGCGCTTGCGCGTCGCCCGGAACGTCGCGGGTGCCACGCTGTACCTGCAGCCGACGCAGGACCTGACCATCGACGCCGAGACCGGCCCCACGCAATACCGGCTGTCGATCGAGGGCGCGGATACGAAGACCGTGACGGACTGGGCGCACAGGTTGACCGAGGCCATGGCGCGCCGCAAGGAGCTGGCCAACGCCGTCACGGACGCCGGCGCCCTGGGCGCCGCCGCCTACGTCAACATCGACCGCGACAGCGCCTCGCGCCTGTCGGTGACGGCCGCAAACGTCGACGACGCCCTGTACAGCGCGTTCGGCCAGCGCATCGTCTCGACGATCTTCACGGAGACGAACCAGTACCGCGTGATCCTGGAGGCGCAGCAGGACGAGACGATGTCGCTCGATGCGCTGCAGGACCTGCAGCTGCGCACCGGGTCCGGCTCGCCCACCCCCTTGTCCGCGATCGCGGCTATCACCGAGCAGGCCGCGCCGCTGCAGATCACGCACGTGGCGCAGTATCCCGCCACGACGATCGGCTTCGACACGGCGCCCGGCATCAAGCTGGGCACCGCCGTCGCCGCCATCAAGGAAGCGGCGCAGGACATCAACCTGCCCGCGTCCGTCAGCATGACGTTCCTCGGTGCGTCCGGCGCGTATCAGGCGTCGCTGTCTAACCAGCTGTGGCTGATCCTGGCGGCCGTCGTCTGCGTGTACATCGTGCTGGGCGTGCTGTACGAGAGCTACATCCACCCGCTGACGATCCTGTCCACGCTGCCCTCGGCCGGCGTCGGCGCGCTGCTCGCGCTGGGCGTCACGGGGCAGGGCCTGGGCGTCATCGGCATCATCGGCATCATTCTCCTGATCGGCATCGTCAAGAAGAACGCGATCATGATGATCGACTTCGCCATCGAGGCCGAACGCGACGAGGGCAAGGACCCGCGCACCGCGATCCACCAGGCCGCGATGCTGCGCTTCCGCCCGATCATCATGACCACCCTGGCCGCGCTGTTCGCCGCCATCCCGCTGATGTTCGGCTGGGGCGAGGGCGCCGAGCTGCGTCGCCCGCTGGGCCTTGCCATCTTCGGCGGCCTGATCGTCAGCCAGCTGCTCACGCTGTTCACGACGCCCGTCATCTACCTGGCGTTCGACCGCATGGCGCGGCGCTGGTCCGGCGCCGAGCCGGCCAAACCTGCCGGCGCCGCCCGCGACAAACCCCGCGGAGCCGGCGCATGAGTCTCTCGCAGCCGTTCATCCGGCGGCCCATCGCGACGGTGCTGCTGACCATCGGCATCGCGCTGGCGGGCATCGGCGCATTCTTCGTGCTGCCCGTCTCGCCGCTGCCGCAGGTCGACTACCCGGCCATCTCCGTGTCGGCCAACCTGCCGGGCGGCAGTCCGGACACGATGGCGACGTCGGTGGCGACGCCGCTCGAACGGCGCCTCGCCGTCATCGCGGGCGTGAACGAGATCACGTCCAGCAGCGGCAACGGCTCCACCCGCATCAACCTGCAGTTCGACCTCACGCGCCAGATCGACTCGGCCGCGCGCGAAGTGCAGGCCGCGATCAACGCGTCGCGCGCCGACCTGCCGGCCACGTTGCGCAGCAATCCCACGTACCGCAAGGCCAATCCGGCCGACGCGCCCGTCCTCATCCTCGCGCTGACGTCGAAGTCGCGCAGTCCCGGCCAGATCTACGACGAGGTGTCGAACGTCGTGCAGCAGAAGATCGCGCAGGTGAAGGGCGTGGGCGACGTGGAGCTCGGCGGCGGCTCGCTGCCGGCGGTGCGCGTCGACCTGAATCCATACCAGCTGAACCAGTACGGCCTGTCGACCGAGGACGTGCGCGCGGCGATCCAGGCCACCAATGCCAACCGGCCGAAGGGCGCGCTGGAGGGACGGGGCATGCGCCTGCAGATCTATTCGCAGGCGAACACGCCGACCAATGGCCGCACGGCGGCCGACTACAAGGGCCTCGTCGTCGCCTGGCGCAACGGTTCCGCGATCCGCCTGCAGGACGTGGCCGACGTAAAGGATGGCGTCGAGGACATCCACACGCTGGGCCTGTTCAACGGCGAACCCGCCGTGATCGTGCTGATCACGAGCCAGCCGGGCGCCAACGTCATCGAGACCGTGGACGGCGTGCGTGCGCTGCTGCCGCAGCTGCAGGCCCAGTTGCCGCAGGACGTGCACATGCAGGTGGCGTCGGACCGCACCAATTCGATCCGCGCCTCCCTGCGCGAGATCGAGCTGACCCTGATGATCTCCATCGTGCTGGTCGTGCTGGTGGTCTCCGTGTTCCTGCGCAGCGCCCGCGCCACGATCGTGCCGGCCGTCGCCACCGTCGTCTCGCTGCTGGGCACCTTCGGCGTGATGTATTTCCTGGGCTTCTCGCTGAACAACCTGTCGCTGATGGCGCTCACGGTGGCCACCGGCTTCGTCGTCGACGACGCCATCGTCGTGCTGGAAAACACGAGTCGCCACGTGGAGCAGGGCATGGACCGCATGAAGGCGGCCCTGCTGGGCGCGCAGGAAGTGGGCTTCACGGTGCTGTCGATCAGCCTGTCGCTCGTGGCCGTGTTCATCCCGCTGCTGTTCATGGGCGGGCAGGTGGGCCGGCTGTTCCGCGAGTTCGCCGTCACCCTGTCGGCCGCCGTGCTGATCTCGCTCGTGATCTCGCTGACCACGACGCCGATGCTGTGCGCCATGCTGCTCAAGCCCGGCCAGCACCTGCACGACCACGTGCAGCGCAAGCCGGGCCGCCTGGCACGCTGGTCCGAGCGTGGCTTCGACGCGATGCTGAGATGGTACGAGCATGCGCTCGACTGGGCGCTGGACATGAAGCCGCTCGTGATGCTGATCCTCGTGTTCGTCGTCGGCCTGAACGTCTACCTGTTTTCCAATGCACCGAAGGGCTTCTTCCCGCAGCAGGACACGGGCCAGGTCAACGGCGGCATGCGCGCCGACCAGAGCATCTCGTTCCAGGCCATGCAGGGCAAGCTGCGCCAGCTGGTGAACATCATCAAGAGCGATCCGGCCGTGGACACCGTCGTCGGCTTCACGGGCGGTTCGCGTGCGGGCGGCGGTTTCATGTTCATGAACCTGAAACCGGCCAGCGAACGCGCCAAGGGCGAGAGCGGCCAGGCCGTGATCGCGCGGCTGCGTCCCAGGCTGGCCCACGTGACGGGCGTGCAGCTGTTCCTGAGCCCGGTACAGGACCTGCGCATGGGCGGGCGCCAGTCCAACTCCACGTACCAGTACACGCTGAAGAGCGACAACCGGGCGGACCTCAAGCGCTGGGCATCGCGGCTGGCGGATGCGATGAAGACGCAGAAGTCGCTGGTCGACATCGACACCGACCAGGCCGACAACGGCGTCGAGACCTATGTCGACATCGACAAGCAGACGGCCGCACGCTTTGGCATCGCGGCGAAGGACGTCGACAACGCGCTGTACGACGCGTTCGGCCAGCGCCAGGTGGCCAATATCTACGACGAGTTGAACCAGTACCATGTGATCATGGGCGTCGCGCAGAAGTACGCGCAATCGCCGGCGGCGCTGGACGACGTCCACGTGCCTGCCAAGAATATGAGTGCCACCACCACCACGAGTGCCGGTGCCGCCAGCACGGGCACCAGCGCCGGCACGCCGGCCGCGCCCGCGAACCTGACGGCCGCGCGCGATCCGTCCAGCGGCTCGGCGCTGTCCGCGAGCGCGACGACGATGGTGCCGCTGTCCGCCATCGCGCACTTCGCCGAACGCGCGACGCCGAGTTCCGTCAACCACCAGGACGGCGAGCTGGCGACGACGATCTCGTTCAACACCGCGCAGGGCTATTCGTTGTCGGAAGCGCAGCAGGCCGTGAAGCAGGCGGAAGCCGACATCGGCATGCCCGTCAACGTGCGCGGCAGCTTCCAGGGCCAGGCGAAGCAGGCGCAGGAATCGAACCAGCAGCAGCCGCTGTTGATCCTCGCCGCCATCGTCGTCATCTACATCGTGCTGGGCATCCTGTACGAAAGCCTCGTGCACCCGGTCACCGTGCTGTCCACGTTGCCGTCGGCTGGCGTGGGCGCCGTGCTGGCGCTGCTGCTGTTCCACATGGAGTTCGACATCATCGCCCTGATCGGCGTGTTCCTCCTGATCGGCATCGTCAAGAAAAACGCGATCCTGATCATCGACTTCGCGCTGGAAGCGGAGCGGGCGCGCGGGCTGTCGGCCACCGCGGCCGTGCGCGAAGCCTGCCTGCTGCGCTTCCGGCCGATCCTGATGACGACGCTGGCGGCCGCGCTGGGCGCGCTGCCGCTGGCGATCGGCTTCGGCGAGGGCTCCGAGCTGCGCCAGCCGCTGGGAATCGCCATCATCGGCGGCCTGGTCGCGAGCCAGCTCCTGACTCTGTTGACGACGCCCGTCGTCTACGTCTACCTCGACAAGCTCCGCAGCCGCCACGCCGACGAGCACCACCTGGTCCGCCATCCGCTCGAGGACCAGCCCACGACTTCCCAGCCATGAACCGAACCATGAGAACCACCCCGACCCTGCGCCTGTTGACCTCCATGCTCCTCGCTTCCGCGGTGGTGTCCAACCTTGCGGGCTGCGCGTTCACGCCAAGGTACGAGCGTCCGGCGACGCCCGAAGCGGCCGCGTTCAAGGAGCTGGCCGGATGGGCGCCCGCCGCGCCGGCCGATGCGCTGGAACGCGGTCCGTGGTGGAACCTGTTCGCCGATCCGGTGCTGGACGGGCTGATGCGCCAGGTCGAAGTCAGCAACCAGAACGTGGCGGCGGCCGTCGCCGCGTACAGCCAGGCGCGCGCCGTCGTGGCCGGGCAGCGCGCCGCGCTGTTCCCGACCGTGACCCTGGATGCGGGCGCCAACCGTGCCGGCAGCGGCACCGGTTCCGCGACCGTCGGCGGCCGCACGACCAACAACTACCGCCTGTCGATCGGCTCCAGCTGGGAACCGGACGTGTGGGGACGCCTGCGCGCGGGCATCTCCGTCGCGCAGGCCAATGCGCAGGCCAGCGCGGCCGACCTGGCGTCGGCGCGTCTGTCCGCGCAGGGCGAACTGGCGACGGATTACTTCACCCTGCGCTCGGTCGACGCCCAGCGCGCGCTGCTCGCGACGACGATCGAAGGCTACCAGCGCGTGCTGAAGATCACGCAGAACCGCTTCGACGTCGGCATCGTGCCGCACTCGGACGTCTACCAGGCCCAGACCCAGCTCGCCAGCGCGCAGAGCGACGACCTGACCCTGGCGCGCCAGCGTGCGCAGCTGGAACACGCGATCGCCGTCCTCATCGGCAAGGCACCGGCCGAGTTCGCGCTGGCACCCGCGCAGTGGACCGTGACGGTGCCCGAGGTGCCGGTCGGCATGCCGTCCACCTTGCTGGAACGCCGTCCCGATATCGCCGCCGCCGAACGCGCCGTGGCCGCGGCCAACGCCCAGATCGGCATCGTGCGCGCCGCGTACTTCCCGCAGATCGGTTTGACGGCGTCGTACGGCACGTCCGCCAGCGCCATCGCCGACCTGCTCAAGGCATCGAGCGCGGCGTGGGCGCTGGGCCTGACGGCGACCGAGACCATCTTCAACGGCGGCGCCAACCGCGCCGCGGTGCAGGGTGCGAACGCGGCGCGCGAACAGGCCGTCGCGCGCTACCGCCAGACCGTGCTGACCGCGTTCGCCGACGTCGAGGACCAGCTGGCCGCCACGCGCATCCTGGCGCAGCAGCAGGAGTACGAACGCGTGGCATCCGAGGCCGCGGACAAGGTCGAGGAACAGGTGCTGAACCGCTACAAGGCGGGCCAGGTGGATTATTCGCAGGTGGTGCAGGCCCAGGTCACGGCCTTGTCCGCGCGCCGCTCGCTGGTGCAGGCGCAGGCGAACCGCCAGGCGACGGCCGTGGCGCTGATCCAGTCGCTGGGCGGCGGCTGGCACGCGGACCAACTCGTCAGCCAGAAATAGGTGCCGCCATGCCGGGATGGACTGCGCTGTATCTCGCCGGCGACGTGGCGTTGTCGGCATGGATGTTGCGCCACGATTTCCGCCGCCGCGGCCGCGCGGCCGTCATCGCGACGGTGGAGCTGCTGGGCAGCGTGAGCCTCGCGCTGCCGGCGCTGGCTTACCTCGACCCGGACTTCGGCGCGCTGCTCGACGATACGGCCCTATGGAGCCTGTTTGCGGTCGGACTGGTGGCGCTGGTGGGCTTCGGCTGGCGCGACGTGCGCGCGAGCCTCGTCGACCCGCACCGCGCGTGGCTGCCGCCGCGCCGGCGCTGGCTGCTCACGGCGCTCGGGCCGGGCATGATGCTGGCCGCGGCGTTGCCCGAAGTGTGGTGGGGCGGCCTCGCATTGGCGCACGTGCCGCCATAAATTCGGGGTCAGAAATTCGGGGTCAGAGCACATTTTTCACGGTATTCGGGGTCAGAGCGAATTTCAAATCATGTCGATTCGGCACCCCGATGGCCTGCCGCAGTCTTGCCACGCCCGACGATGTGTTCGAATTGATTCTCTTGCGAAGTTGCGCGAAAAAGTGCTCTGACCCCGAATTTGTGCTCTGACCCCGAATTTTCCTGACCCCGAATTTTCAGGTTCGGGTTTCGCGGCCCCACTTCTGCGCGAGCACCGCACACACCATCAACTGGATCTGGTGGAACAGCATCACGGGCAGGATCACCATGCCCAGCGCGCTCGGCGCGAACAGGACCTTGGCCATCGGCACCCCGCTCGCGAGGCTTTTCTTCGAACCGCAGAACACGATCGTGATCTCGTCCTCGCGCGAGAACCCCAGGCGCCGGCTCGTCCACGTGGCAAGACCCAGCGCGATCGCCAGCATCACGCAGTTGACGGCGACGAGGCCCGCGAGCGATTCCGGCGACAGCTTGTGCCACAGGCCCTCGTTGACGGATTCCGAAAACGCCGTGTAGACCACGAGCAGGATCGAGCCCTGGTCGACGATCTTCAGCATCGGCTTGTGGCGGTCGACCCAGGTGCCGATCCACGGGCGCAGGAACTGGCCGGCCAGGAAGGGCAGCAGCAACTGCTCGACGATGGTGATCACCGCATCCAGCGACGAGCCGCCCGCCGCGCCCCGCACGATCAGCATCGACACGAGCAGCGGCGTGACGAAGATGCCGACGAAGTTCGACGCCGACGCGCTGCACACGGCCGCCGCCACGTTCCCGCGCGCCATCGACGTGAATGCGATCGACGACTGCACGGTCGAGGGCAGCGTGCACAGGAACAGCAGGCCCACGTACAGCTCGGGCGTGACGACGCGGCCCGCCAGCGGCCTCAATGCGAGGCCCAGCAGCGGGAACATGACGAAGGTCGATGCGAGTACGAGCAGGTGCAGGCGCCAGTGCGTCATGCCCGACACGATGGCTTCGCGCGACAGCTTGGCGCCGTGCAGGAAAAACAATAATCCGATGGCGACCGTGGTGACCTTGCCGAGGGCGATGGCCGTCTGGCCGGCGCACGGCAGCACGCTGGCGAACAGCACGGTGCACAGCAGCAGGATGGTGAAGGTGTCGATCGACAGGCGGCGGAGCAGGGCGGAAAAGGGAGCGGGGAAGCTGGGCATGATGATGGTCGGAGGAGCCTCCGGGCGATGCCGGACCCGTCATTCTATCTCCATCCGCGCCCGCCTGCAGGGCCGCACCAGGCCTTGCCAGGACGGCATCGCTCAAGCGCGTGATTCTTTGCATCCGGCACCGCGTGCCCCGTTGACCCGCCACCGGCACCCGTCAATACTTGCATGCAAACCAGGCAATAGCAGGATTTGACATTCGGGCCGGACGTCCCGATTCCACGGAGCCCGCCGCAGGCATGGGAGGGGCAAGCCACGTCCTCGACAACCACACAGGAGACAGGCACGATGCAAACTATCCTACGCAGGACCTCGGCCGCAGTGCCCAAATTCGCCATATTCGCCGCACTGGGCATGCTGGTATCCGGCTGCGGCGGCGACACCGCCGGCGGCACAGCTCCCTCCACGCACCTGCTCGCGACGGTCGCGGCGGCATCCTCGTTCGGCCTCGCGCAGGACGCGAACTTCTATACGATCGACACGGGCGCGGGCCTCGTCTTCAAGGTGCGACGCCTCGACAACGGCGTCAGCACGCAGTCGGCCGGGGACATTGCCTCGATGCTCTACAACGGCGTCGAGTACCAGGACCAGGCGCGCGGCACGCAGGTCAATTCCGGCTTCGACTTCCTGTACACGGGCGTCTCGGCGGTGAACGTCAGCGCGCAGACGGTCGGCACCGACGTCGTCAAGGTGACGGTCCAGGCGGGCAACCTGACGCACTACTACATCGCCCGGCGTGGCGAGGCGAAGATCTATATGGGGACGTATTTTACGAGCGAGCCGGACACGCTGAACCTGGCGCGTTTCATCGTGCGCGTGCCGATCGCGCGGCTGCCCAACGGCCCGGCGCCGTCCGACCTGCGCGGCAACACCGGCGCGATCGAATCGAGCGACATCTTCGGCATGGCGAACGGCGAGACGCGTTCCAAGCACTACTCGAACATGCGCCTGAAGGACTGGCAATACATCGGCGCGACGGGCTCCAACGTCGGTCTGTGGATCGTCCGCGACAACAACGAGGGCAATGCCGGCGGCCCGTTCTACCGCAGCCTGCTGAACCAGGGCACGAGCACGGACCAGGAGATCACCTACATCATCAACTACGGCGAAGGCCAGACGGAACCGCTGCGCACGAAGATCCTCAACACGTACACGATGGTGTTCAACGATGGTTCGGCACCGGCGCCCGTGGACACCTCCTGGCTCGGCACCCTCGGCCTCACCGGGTGGGTCGCACCGGAAGCGCGCGGCACCGTCAGCGGGTCCGCCATCACCGGCCGCGATGCGCGCTTCGCCTACACGGTCTCTTTTTCGAACGCGACCGCGCAGTACTGGGCGGCGGCCGACGCGACCGACGGCCATTTCACGAGCGCGGGCATGATCCCCGGGACCTATACGATGAAGGTCTACAAGAACGAGCTGGCGGTCGACACGCGCACGGTGACGGTTGCCGCCGGCGCCGTCACGAACACGGGCACCGTGGCCGTCACGGGCGATCCGGGCAGCGCGGCGGCGTTGTGGCGCATCGGCGAGTGGGACGGCTCGCCGGCGGAATTCATCAACGGCGGCAGGGTGACCACGATGCACCCGTCCGACGTGCGCATGGCGCCGTGGACGGTGGGCGACTACGTGGTCGGCATGTCGACGCCGGCGACGGGTTTCCCCGCCTACCAGTGGAAGGACGTGAACGGCACGTTGACCGTGCGCTTCAACCTGCGCCAGAGCCAGATCGTGCCCCTGACGCTGCGGGTCGGCATCACGACGGCGTTCGCGGGCGGACGCCCGAAGCCGCAGGTGAACGGCTGGATACCGGCGAATCCGTCGCCGTCCACGCAGYCGTCGTCGCGCACGCTGACGGTCGGCACCTACCGCGGCAACAACACGATGTACACCTTTAATATCCCGGCCAATGAACTGATCGTGGGCCAGAACGTGCTGACGCTGACGGCCATCAGCGGTACCGCCGGCACCCGCTTCCTGAGCCCTGGCTACAGCTATGACGCCATCGACCTGATTCCCACACCATGAAGGAGACCACCATGCATCGTATGACGACCCGCCTGCTGTGCGCCGCGGCGCTGTTTGCCGCCGTCCACGGCGCGGGCGCCGCCGTGCTGCAGACCCTCGGCGCCGGCACGGCCGTGGGCGTGACGACCCATGCCGCACACTTCGAGCTGAACACCCTGCTGGCCAACGACTGGGCGGAGGACGGCCTGCTGTTCCACTACAGCGGGTGGGGCGCCAACAATGGCTGCGGCTATGCGGGCGTCGATTGCTACGACGCCGTGTCCGACCTGAGCCCCGCGTTTGCCGGCAACTACATGGCCACGTCCGGCCAGAATGCGTGGATCAGCGTGCGCCGGGCGGACGGCGGCGCCATGCAGCGGATCGAGTTCGCGGCCGGCAGCGGTTATGCGAGCCTCAACGGCTACTGGGTCACCTATGACGGCGGCCGACAGACCGGCCGGGGCAACTTCAGCGCGCAACGTGGCGCGGTGCTCGGCCTGCGCGACGCGGACGGCTTCGATGAAGTGCGCTACTTCGCCTTCGCGGCGCCGAACCGGCAGACGGGCTACAGCGCGCCGGCGCTGGACGAGGTACGTGTCGGCGTGCCGGAGCCGGCGTCGCCGCTGTTGTGCGCGATCGCCCTGCTGGGTATCGGAGCCGTGCGCCGGYGCGGCCGGACGGGGCGCTGAGCGAGGGCGCGGCATCCTGTAAATGTAAATACGCAGAATCGATGCATTTACGGGATGTAGCATCCGCGCAACGCAGATTTAAGGGTTGTACATACTCCTGCGAGACGTTTCGTGACAATTTTGTTTCCTGAACAAGACATGTGGACGATATACTTGGCGTTGCTTTTTTTTATCCGAGGGTTGTCTTGTTCAAATCCGTCGTCCTTCCCGTTGCCCTGCTGGGCGTCGCCGCCGGCGCCGGCGCCGACGAGGGCCAGTGGCAGCCGCACCAGCTGCCGCAGCTGAAGTCCGAACTCAGGCGCATCGGTATCACGATCCCGGCCGAGCGGCTCGCCGACCTGGCTAAACATCCGATGAACGCCATCGTGGCGACACCGGGCTGTTCGGCGTCGTTCGTGTCGCCGGACGGCCTCGTGGTCACGAACCACCATTGCGGCTACGGCGCGATCCAGCGCAATTCGACCCCGGAACACAATTACATCGCCAACGGCTTCCTCGCGAAGACACGCGCGGAAGAGCTGCCGGGCGGCCCGAACACGATGATCTATGTGACGGAGAAGGTCGAGAACGTGACCGACCGCGTGTTGAAGGGCCTCGCGTCCGGCCTGTCCGGCAAGGATCGCCACGAGCAGGTGGAAGCGCGCATCAAGGCGCTGATCGCCGAATGCGAGAGCGACAAGGCCTACCGCTGCGCCGTGCCCGCGTTCAACCGCGGCGGCGAGTACTACCGCATCAGGCAGCTCCTGATCCGCGACGTGCGCCTCGTCTATGCACCGGCCAACAGCGTCGGCGACTTCGGCGGCGACATCGACAACTACGAATTCCCGCGCCACGCCGGCGATTTCTCGTTCCTGCGCGCCTATGTCGGCAAGGACGGCCGTCCCGCCGACCCGTCGCCGGACAACGTGCCGTATAAATCGAAGCACTTCCTCGTCGTCTCGGCCGAAGGCCTGAAGGCCGGCGACCCGATCCTCCTGGCCGGCTACCCGGGCCGCACGAGCCGCTACCGGCTGCCGGCCGAGATCCGCTTCGCGCGCGACGTCGACTACCCGGCCAAGGTGGCGTCGATCACGGCCGACCTGTCCGTGATCGCGGCCGCCACGATGGGCAATCCGGATTACACGGTGCGCTATGCGAGCGTGGCCAAGAGCCTGAACAATGTGCTGAAGAAGACGCGCGGCCTGCTGGACGGCTTTGCGCGCCGGGACATCGCCGCCATCAAGGATGCGCAGGACACTCAGTTCCGCACCTGGTACAAGCAACATATACAAGAGAATAACTACAGGGGCCCGAAAAACCTGCTGGCCGACCTCGACGCCGCCATCGCCGCCGACATGGCGACGACGCAGCAGGAGACGGCGTGGCTCGAAGCCACGCACAGCGATCTGTTGAAAAGCGCGCGCACGCTGTACCGCCTGGCGCTGGAACACCAGAAGCCGGACGCCCAGCGCGAAGCGGGCTACCAGGAGCGCGACATCTCGTTCATCAAGGCGCGCCTGACCCGTCTCGAGCAATCGTTCGTGAGCGGCGTGGACCAGGCCCGCTGGCAGGCCGCGCTGGTCCGCTACGCCAGGATCGACGCGAAGGCCCGTCCGCAAGGCCTGGACGCGCTGCTGCCCGCGCAGAACGCGCTGGCACCGCTGTACAAGAACACGGAACTGGGCGACACGAACAAGCGCCTCGGGTGGATAGGCCGCGACGCGGACGCGTTCCGCAAGTCGAACGATCCGTTCATCCAGCTGGCCGTGCACCTGCACGATGTCGGCATGGCGCTGGAAGACCGCCGCAAGGAAGTCGACGGCAATCTGGAGCGCGTCGTCCCGCTGTACATGGACGCCGTCGTCGCCTGGAAGAAGTCGCAGGGCAAGCCGGTGTACCCGGACGCCAACGGCACGCTGCGCGTCACCTACGGCACGGTCGCGCCGTACACCCCGCGCGACGGTATCGTCAAGGGACCGTTCACGACGGTGCAGGGCATCCTCGAAAAGCAGACGGCCAAGGCCCCGTTCGACGCACCGCCGGCGCTGCTGCAGGCGATCCGCGACAAGCGCTACGGCCAGTTCCGCGATCCGGCGCTGGGCACGGTGCCGGTGAACTTCCTGTCGACCGCCGACACGACGGGCGGCAATTCCGGCTCGGCCRTGATGAACGGGCGCGGCGAACTGGTGGGCCTGAACTTCGATTCGACGTATGAGTCGATCACGAAGGACTGGTACTTCGATCCGGTGATCACGCGCGCGATCCACGTCGATATCCGCTACATGCTGTGGGTGATGAAGGAGGTCGATCACGCGGACAACGTGTTGCGCGAGATGACCATCAAATACCCGAAAGGTTGACCGTACGGGTGTGCATTGGTGGGCTCGGGGAGCCCACCCTACGGCCGATACGTAGGTTCGTAGGGTGGGCACCCCGTGCCCACCAAACGCTCGCATCAGCCTATCGGAAACCAGATATCAAACCGCGTCTCCCCGGCATCTCCCGGCGCCAGGGAGTACGTGCACCCGTGCCGCTGCAACACCTCGCGCACGAACATCAGGCCGATCCCCTGGCCACCCTTTCTCGTACTGAAGAACGGCGTGAACAACGGCCGCGCCGGCCTTGACACCAGCAGGCCGCCGGAATCGATGACGGACAGCCGCACGCGCCGGTCTTCGTCCGCCAGTTCCAGCCGGATCGCGCCGTGTGCCTGGCCGGCCGCCTCGATCGCCTCGATCGCATTCTTGACGATGTTGAGTAATGCCTGCTCGATCAGCTGCGCATCCAGCGCGAGAGGCGCGACGGCATCGCAGCGGTGCCAGCCCAGCGTAATGCCGCGGCTGTTGCACTGTTCCCGGTTCAGCCACAGGATGTCGTCGACGACGGCCCTGATGTCCGTCGGGCGCGGTTCCGGCGGCGGCATCCGCACGACCTTCGTGAAGCGGTCGATGAATTCGCCCAGGCTGACATTGCGGCGCTTGACCGCGACGATGGCCGTGGCGAAGTCGCCGGCGTCCGGTTCGGCCAGCTGGCCGCGGTAGAACAGCAGCGAGTCGAGCACCGAGCCCGTCGCGGCCACCGTGTTGTTGACTTCGTGGGCCAGCACGCGCACGAGYCGCTCGTACGTGGCGCGCTCCGAATCTTCCAGCTCCGCCGTCAATTCCTCGACCATCAGGAAGTGGCGTGCGAAGCCGCGGTCGTAGAACTGGCCGCGTTGCGCGCGGTAGCGGCGGCCGTCGGGATCCGCCAGCAGGCGTGACTCGCCCAGCGGCAGGGCGTCCAGCTGCGCGACGAGATGCCGGCTGCGCGCGCACCCGCGCGCGTCGAGCCCCGCGACGTAGCCGCCGGCGCCGGTGATCCATGCGGACAGCGGCTTGCCCTGCGGCCGGTCGAGTCCCAGCAGGGACACCGCGCCCGCGTTCACGAGGCTGACCGCGCGGTCGAAGTCGAACACGAGGATGGCGGCTGGCGTCGCTTCCAGCAGGCGGTCGAGGAAGCCCTGCTGCTCGCCGATGGCCAGGCGCTCGCGGTGCAGGGCGGCCAGCATCGTGTTGAACGTGCCGACCAGGTCATCGAGCTCGCGCGTGGCGGACGGCACGGTCAGGCGGCTGGCGTATTGCTGGTCCTGCAGCAGGTCGTGCAGGCGGCGCGTGTAGCCGAGCGGCTCCAGCGCCTGGCGCACCAGCAGCCAGCCCAGCGCGAGGCTCGCCAGCACCAGGACTTCGGCGCCGACGAACCACAGCGGGCGCGCCGGCAGCAGCAGGGTGGCGCAGCCGAACAGCGGCAGGTGCAGCGCCGCTACGTAAGCGCCTAGGCGCGGACGCAGCCCCGGCAGGCGCATCATCCGGCGTCCGCCCCGCCCGCGCCACCCCCGCCGGCATCCGCGAGGCCGTGGCGTTCCAGCCTCCGGTACAGCGCTGTGCGCGACAGGCCGAGCGCCTTGGCCACGCGCGAGATGTTGCCGGCATGCTGGCGCAGCGCCTGCGTGATCATCACGCGTTCGACCTGCTCCAGCGTCATGCCGTCGACGCCGAGGCGCGTGCCGGGCACGCTCTCGTCGACGGCGCTCGTGGCCAGGAAGTCCGCCTGCGTGAGCACATCCTTGCCGGCGAGGAGCAGCGTGCGTTCCAACGTCTGCTTCAGCTGGCGGATATTGCCGGGCCACGGTTGCGCCGCGAGCCAGTCGAGCGCCTGCGGCGCCAGGCCGACGGTGCTGATGCCATAACTCTCGGCCACGGTGGCGACGATGTGGCGCGCGAGCAGGGGGATGTCGCTGCGCCGTTCGCGTAGCGGCGGCAGGCGGATCGTGATCAGGTTCAGCCGGTAGAACAGGTCTTCGCGGAAGTCGCCGGCTGCCACCAGCTCCGCCAGCTCGCGGTTGGTGGCCGAGACGATGCGCACGTCGGCCTGCTCCGCGCGGCTCGCACCCACGGGCAGGTAGCGCTGGTCCTGCAGCACGCGCAGCAACTTGACCTGGTCGCCGCGGTTCAGTTCTCCGATCTCGTCGAGGAATAGCGTGCCTCCGTCGGCGCTGGCGACGTGACCCTTGCGATCCGCGCGCGCGTCGGTGAAGGCGCCGCGCACGTGGCCGAACATCTCGCTCTCGAACAGCGACGTGGCGATGGCGCCCATATTGATCTTGACGATGGATGCATCCCGGCGCGGGCTGTTGCGGTGGATGGCGTCCGCGATCAATTCCTTGCCCGTGCCGCTCTCGCCCAGGACCAGCACGGGCGCGCGCGTGGCCGCGACCTGCGCGATCGTCTCCAGCACCTTCAGCAGCTTCGGATGCTCGCCGACGATGCCGGCGAAGTCGTATTTCGCATCGAGTGCCGCGCGCGTGCGGGTGGACGTGGCCGGCGGTGCGACCAGGTCCAGCGTCGCTTCGATCAGGTCGAGCAGCTGGGCATTGTCCCAGGGTTTGGTGAAGAAATTGGCGGCGCCGGCCTTCACGCCGCGCACGGCCAGCGCGATCGAGCCCCAGGCCGTCATCAGCAGCACGGGCACGTCCGGGTGCGCGGCCTTGATGCGGGCCAGCAGGTCGAGACCTTCTTCGCCGCTCGTCTGCAGAGAGAAGTTCATGTCCTGCAGGACGAGGTCGAACGCGCCGGCCTGCAACTGGGCCAGTGCCGCGTGCGGGTCGTCCGCACAGGTCGCGTCGAACCCGGCCTGCTTGAGCAGCAGGGCCAGCGAGACCTGGACGGCGTGGTCGTCGTCGACGACGAGCACGCGCCGTTTGCGTTGTGTTTCCATCGTGCGAAGCGTTCCGTGTTCCTGTTATTCGTAGTGCAGCGCCGCGGCCGGATCGAGGCGGCTCGCGCGCCAGCCCGGGTACAGCGAGCACGCGAAGGATAGCAGATAGATCAGGGCCATCGACAGCGCGGCGGCACCCGCGAACACGGGCCAGCCCAGCGTGTCCGCGAATGCGCCCGTCAGCGGCAACTGCACGAGCAGCACGAGGCCGACCGCCATCGCGAAGGAGCAGACCAGCAGCTGCTCGACGATGATCTGGTGGTAGATGTCGCCGGCGCGCGCGCCGATCGCGCGGCGCAGACCGATCTCGGGGATGCGCCGCGTCGTGTTCTGCCACAACACGCCGAACAGGCCGAAGGCGACCATCAGCAGCATGAACGATGCGATCACGGTCATGACAACGAGAGGCGTCAGCTGTTCCTTCAGCATCGAGGCACGCATCGATTCCAGCGGCGCGACCTGGTAACCACAGTCGTTGCGGACCGCCTTGAGCCGCTGGTTCAGCTTCGCTTCGAAGCCGCGCGGGGTGCCGGGTGCCACACGCAGAAGGATCGTGCGTGGTCGCGACTGCGTGGCGTGCGGCGCGAAACGGGTGATGATAAAGCTGGTCGGCATCATCAGCGGCCCCTGGTTGCGGAACGTGTCTACCAGGCCGATGACCCGGAGGGTGCGCGCGACACCCATGTTGGTATCGGAGAAGCGCAGGCCCAGCGCGGGACGGCCGGGGAACAGCGCGGCCGCCGCGCGCGCGTCCAGCACCGCGGGAATGGCGTCCTGGCCGTCGTCGGCCGCGCTGAACCAGCGCCCCGCGGCGAGTTTCAGCCCCAGCGTGTCCGGCAGCTCGTCGCTCGCCTCGATGTAGTTGGTCAAAACGCGGGCCCCTGTCGGTGGCGAGTAAATTTCGACTTGCCAGACATAGTCCAGGTACGGCGCGAAAGTGGCGAAGCTCACGGAGCGAACTCCCGGCAGGTCGCGCAGGCTGCGGCGCAGCGTATCGTAGACGTCCGCAGGGATGGCTTCGAACGTAGTTGCGCCTATCTGCATCGTCACGGACCACGTGTCGGCGCCGTCGAAGCCGAGCGGCAGGCGGTACAGCTGCCAGTAGCGCAGCCCGGTCGCGGCGATGCCGAAGACGATGACGAAGGCGAGCAGGATCTCGAGGCTCAGCATCAAATTCCTGGACTTGCGCTTCCAGGTGAGTTGCAACAGGTGGCGCAGCATCACGC